>URDI01000015.1:0-42184 GCA_900546475.1 uncultured Collinsella sp. | reverse complement strand
GATCCGGTCCGACCGGGCCGCGCGGCAAGGAGATATATTGCCAGACCGGAGGGGCCCCGGGGGCGGGAATCAGGGCGCACACATTTCCTCCACAGTTTGGAATCCGACTAACGTTTGCCAGCCGTTAACTACCGCTCGCCGAGCATCTCTTTATATAAGGCAGTCTCATGGTTAAAGCGGATACGTCCCCCTTGCTAAAGCACAGCCAGCATCGAGCAACTCATCACGTTCTTCCACCGAGAACCCCTCGGCGTAGACGCGCACCACTGGTTCGGTCCCGCTAGGACGGACCAGCAGCCACGTGTCATCCTCGAATGCCAAACGCAAGCCATCCATATGACTAACGTTTTGCGGCACCTTGCCACAAATCGACTTGGGGTTTACGCCTGGCAGCAGGGTTCGTAACGTTTCGGCATCTTCGGCCTCAAGGCGCAAATCGCGTCGACCGTAACTCGTCTTACCAAAACTGTCCTCGAGTTGGTCGACCAGAACGCCCAAAGGCGCGTTCGTCTTTGCCATAAGCTCGCACAGAATCAGACAGGCGAGGATTCCATCGCGCTCGGGCATATGAGCGGCGATGCCGATACCACCGGCTTCTTCGCCGCCTATGAGAACGCCGCCCTTCTTCATCTCGGCCGCTATATATTTGAAACCGACTGGTTTGACGGTCACGCGGCAGCCAAGCGTCTCGGCAATGCGACGCACGAGCGTCGAGCATGAGAGATTGACGACGACGCGCCCCTCCAAATTACGAAATTGAACCAAGTCGCCCAAAACGAGCGCCATGATCTGATGCGGATGTATATATCTGCCGCGCTCGTCAACCGCGCCGATACGGTCGGCGTCGCCGTCGGTCACCAGGCCAGCGCAAGCTCCGTCCTCGATAACCGTGCGCTCGCAAGCGTCCACCCACGGCTCAACGGGGTCGGGGCAGATATCTTCTTGGTCAGGTGCCTGCCCGGCATGAATCTCGTGCACCTCAACGCCAAGCTCGCGCAGCAAGTCAGCTAGATAGCCCTGGGCTGCACCGCCCATGGGATCAACCACCACGCGCAGGTGCGCGGCGCGGATGGCTTCGGCATCGACAAACGATGCCACCGCCTGCATATAGTCAGGAATGATATCCGCGGTGCGATATTGCCCCTCGATCCCCATTGGCTCGGGAGCCATGGTCTCTTCGAGCTCTTCGATGACATCCTGGTTGGCGGTCGAGCCGTCACCCATGCGAATCTTGAGGCACAGATAACCCTGCGGATGATGGGACCCCGTCACCATGAGCGCGCCGCACGCCTCACCGTCATACGCCGCCGCCCACGTAAGGGCGGGGGTCGGAACAGGCCGAGATGCGAGCACTGCGTCCAATCCGTGAGCGGCAAGCACGCCTGCCGCAAGCTCAGCAAACTCGCGCGCCTGCGGCCGGGTGTCGAACCCTATATATACTGTTTTGCCGGGATTGATCTTTTGCCACAACTCGCCGACGGCATCGGCAATGCGGGCAACGTTGTCGACGGTAAAGTCGTCGTCGACGCGGGCGCGCCAACCGTCAGTTCCAAAATGAATTATCGCGCACACGCGCAGACACCTCACAGTGTTTGGATCATGGTACGCATGAGGTATACCCGCAGCACGCACTCGGCAACCTGTCGGCACCAGCATTCACCATTTGGGCAAATGCTGCCGAGGACATGCAAGCAATAAAAAAACCGCCCCGTATGGAGCGGTTTTGCCCTTTATATATCGAGCGCCTCGGCCATCGCTGCCGTAGTGATTGCCGTGGTTCCACAGCAACTGCCCACCATTGCGGCACCGGCATGTCTCCATTCGATGCATGCGCGCGCGAAAGCTTCGGGGTTCTCGTGCCATACGGGGCCATCCTGAGTCTGGACCGGATCGCCCACGTTGGGACGCACCGTGACGGGAGTAGTCGCCGATGCAACCATCTTGGGCACCGCCGCGTTCGCGGCCGCAAGCGAACAGCAATTAACACCAACCGAGTTTGCGCCGTGTTTTTCGGCGTACAAAACGGCTGCCTCGATGTTGAGGCCATCGCCCAACAGGTCGCCTTTATCGTCAACGACAAAACTCACCAGGACAGGCATGTCGTCGGCGGCATCTCGGGCGCCGGCAAGCATGGGCTGCAAATTACGGATAGACGTCACCGTCTCGATCAGCAGACCATCAACACCAGCATTGAGTAAGGCGTGCGCCTGTTCGCGCGCAATGCCTCGGATCTCACGAAACTCGGCAGAGTCCTCGGCAAACCACTCAATACCGATCGGACCCATCGAGCCCAGCAGCAGCTGAGGGTGCGCCTGGCGGGCATCGTCGACGGCCCCGCGATTGACCTCCGCCACGGACGGCGCAATCTGGTCGTGCGTGAGGGCATAGCTTGATGCCTGAAAGGTATTGGTAATGAGTACCTGCGCGCCGGCGGCGACATACAAGCGATGGATACGAGAAACGGTCTGCGGCTCTGCCAGATTCCAAAACGCCGGTGGAATATCGGCGGCATCGTACTCACTCAACAGAACACTGCCCATGGGGCCCTGCGCCAACAAGGTCTCGCTCGACAAGCGGCGCGTAAGTTCCTCGGCACCAAAGCGGTTGTAATAACTCGTATCCATATATATCCCGCTATTCCTCGACGCTGATTCCCTGCTTTTCGAGATAGGCGAGCCAGCGGCTCATCGTGTCCTCGGATAGCGCATGCTCCATCATGCAGGCCTCG
Source organism: uncultured Collinsella sp. (assembly GCA_900546475.1). Taxonomy (GTDB): domain Bacteria; phylum Actinomycetota; class Coriobacteriia; order Coriobacteriales; family Coriobacteriaceae; genus Collinsella. The sequence continues at coordinate 39,456 of URDI01000015.1, read as the reverse complement.
GAATCGGCTCGCTCAAATTCGACACCGAGCTCCTGAACCAAAAACGTGCGGATGAGGCGATGACGGTACCAGATAGCCGTGCCAACCTCGCGGCCGCGATCGGTCAGGATTACCTTGCCATAGTGCGATTGCTCGACAAGCTCGGATGCCTTGAGCGCCGAAACCGCTTTATTGACCGATGCCTTGGAGACGCCAAGGCGCTGCGCGATGTCGACCGATCGCACGCCGTTGGTTTCCCCCTCTTCGCTTTCAATGCGAACCATGCACTCCAAGTAGTCTTCGTTCGCCACCGTCAGATGTAGTTCGCGCGAGCTATTTGTCGTATCCATGATCTTCCGTCCCTTCTGCATTCAATGGCTGATTCTACCCCATCCAAGCGTCGCGGTATGCCGTGGCATACCGTGCTAGAGTTCTTGTTGCACACGACGACCAAGATTGGAGCGGTCTTTATGGAAAACACCACCACGAACCCCGATGTCCTCGAGCGCTTTTTGCGCTACGTCCAGATCAACACGCAGTCCGAGGATGCAAACTGCGACCAGGTACCCTCGAGCGCCGTTCAGTTTGACCTTGCCAACGTGCTGGCTGAAGAGCTGCGCGAGCTTGGTGCGGAAGATGCCCACGTGACCGAGCACGCCTATGTCTGCGCACATATCCCCGCAAGTGTGGGCGCTGAGAACAAGCCCGCCCTGGGCCTGATCGCCCATCTCGACACCACCGAAGTTGCACCGGGCGCCGGCGTGAAGCCGCACATCGTGCACTACGAAGGCGGCGACCTGGTCTGCGGCACGGTTGACGGTAAGCCCGTTGCCATGAGTACCGCCAAGCTTCCCGCCCTGAACGACCTCGCGGGTGAGGACCTGGTCTGCAGCGATGGCACCACGCTGCTGGGCGCAGACGACAAGGCAGGCGTCGCCGAGATCATGTCGCTTGTCGCGCGTATCGCTCAGGACCCTTCTCTGCCCCATCCCGCACTCGGCATTTGCTTCTGCCCTGACGAGGAGATCGGCCACGGAGCCGAGCTGTTGGATATCGATACCTTTGGCTGCAAGTACGCCTACACGGTCGACGGTGGCCCCATCGGCGAGCTGGAGTGGGAGTGCTTTAACGCCGCCGAGGCGACCGTCCGCTTTGAGGGCCAGTCCATCCACCCGGGCGACGCCAAGGGCCGTATGGTCAACGCAGGCAATCTGTTCTGCGACTTCAACGCGTTGCTCCCCTACATGCAGCGCCCGGAGTATACGGAAGGCTACGAGGGCTTTTATCACCTTGAGGGTGTATCTGCAACCGTCGATCACGCCACAGCGCGCTATATCGTCCGCGACCATGACGCCGCCAAGTTCCAGCAGAAACTCGACCTTATTGATGCCGCCGCCTCGATGCTCAACCAGCGCCTGGGTGAGGAGCGCGTGACGGTCGAGATTAAGCAGCAGTATCGAAATATGGCCGAGATCGTTCGTGACTATCCCGAGCTTATTGATGTTGCCAAGGAAGCCTACCTTGCCTGCGGCGTTGAGCCCCAAGTGCTGCCGATTCGCGGCGGCACCGACGGCGCGCAGCTGTCGTTCCGCGGTCTGCCCTGCCCCAACCTTTCCACCGGCGGCTATTGCTACCACGGCGTCAACGAGTTTGTCCCGGTCAGTTCGCTCGTCAAGATGACCGACGTCCTGCAGGAGCTCGTCGCCCGTTTCGCATAAGCCTGGCTGCATAAGCCCAAAAGACGAATCGCCCCGTCTTCTAGAGAGAACGGGGCGCTTTTTGATACAAGGGGAGTAGTCAACATCGCAGGTTGAGCCAACGTCAGCGAGCGACGTCCAAGGCGAACAAGTTGGCATGAAAAAGGCAGGGCATTGACCTTCTGGTCATGCCCTGCCTTTTGAATGACAAATTGTCGCCTTGGGCGGCGCGCAGCGTCGAGCCGTTACGGCGTTTGGTAAAACGCCGTAACTTAGTAGTTGGCTTCATAGCCGTTGCCGTCGCCGGTGGGCTGTTCGTAGTAGTCCGAATCGCTCGAATCGCTTGAGTCATCGGAATCGTCAGAGCTGACCGATGAGGTTGCGGTACCGTTTGCGTAATCGTCAGACGTGTTGTTGTTCAGGTCGCCGATCGTAGAGCTGGAACCGTCGGAAAGGCCCATGGTGTTGGGACCCTTGGGATCCTTGCCGGCATCGACGCGCTCCATCATTTCCTTGAGCTCGTCCTCGTAGACAAAGACGTAGCTCACACCGTCGATCATGGTGCTGTCGTCGGCGTACGAGGGCAGGTTGGCCGAGTAGATACCGTCGACATCCATACCGCGCATGGCGTTGACCGTAGCCACGATATCCTGAACGCTCATATCGGTTACGAGCATATCGGACAGCGAATTAACCAGGCCAAAAATCTTCGTGGCATCGAAGTTATTGAGAATCTGGTTGGCAAGGGCGCCAAGCACCTGACGCTGGTGGCGCATGCGCGTGTAATCGCCGTCGGCATAGATGTAGCGGCAGCGGGCATAGGTAAGGGCGGTAGCTCCGTCCATATGCTGCTGACCAGCGGTAATCTTAATATCCAGATGCTCGGGGTCGTCAACATCATCGGTTGCGTTAATGTCGATACCGCCAACCGAATCAATCAGCGCCTGCATACCGTCGAAGCTGACCTCGGCATAGTGGGAAATCTGAACACCGCACAGCTCGTTGACCGCCTCGACCATGGCTTCGGCGCCGCCAACGGTATGGCAGGCGTTGATCTTCATGGTCTCGCCCTTGTACACGACCCTGGTATCGCGCGGAACGGAAATGAGCGTCGCCTGCTTTTGCGTGGGGTCGATGCGTGCCAAGATAATCGAGTCGGCACGATACGTATCCTCGCCCGGACGGCCGTCGGTGCCAAGAAGCAGCACGTAGAACGGATCCTTTGCCTCATCGGTGTCAACCAGAACCCGACGCAGATTGTCGGTAATGACATTAGAATCGCCGAGCTTGCCCATAATGGTGGCAAACCACAGGCCGGCAGCGGTAGTGGCACTCAGCAGCACGCCAAGCACGACAATGAGCGCGACGTGACGAATCGTGTGGCTACGACGGCGCTGGCGGGCGCGCTCGGAATAGCGAGCGACGTTGTCGCGGCTGTAGATCTTGGCCTGCGCACCAGTCGAGGGTCTTCGGGTGTTATCCGCCAGGGGCTTCTTGTTAAACATAGGCAACCTGCATTAGTAGATGACGGGATCGGGGACAGTGGCATGTTCGACATGCGCGCCAAGCGCCTGCAGCTTTTCGACAAACTGCTCGTAGCCACGTTTGATGTGATGGATGGCAGAGACCTCGGTAACGCCGTCGGCGATAAGACCGGCAACCACAAGCGCCGCGCCGCCACGAAGGTCGGGCGAGGTGACCTGTGCACCCGAGAAGCCCTTGACGCCATGAATCATGGCATGATGGCTCTCGATACGAATGTCGGCACCCATGCGCACCAGCTCAGAGGCAAACATAAAGCGATTCTCGAAGATGTTCTCGGTAATAACGGAACTGCCATCGGCGAGGGCGGAGAGCACCATAATTTGTGCCTGCATGTCGGTCGGGAAGCCGGGGAACGGAAGCGTCTGGATGTCGACCGGCTTGATGCGCTCGGCGCGATTCACGTGAACGCCGTCGTCGGTACGCTCGCAATCGATGCCCATGAGCTCCATCTTCTTGAGCACCATGCCCAGATGGATGGGGCAAAAACCCGTGACGTCGACACCGCGATCGTCAGCCATCAGCGCACCGGCGACGATAAAGGTACCGGCCTCGATGCGGTCGCCCACCACGCGATGGGTAACGGGATGGAGCTCTTCCACGCCCTCGATGGTCACGACAGGCGTACCGGCGCCGACAATCTTGGCGCCCATTTCGTTGAGCATGTTGGCGAGATCGACGATCTCGGGCTCGCGGGCGGCATTGTCGATAACCGTGGTGCCCTGTGCGCGCACAGAGGCCATGATGAGGTTCTCGGTCGCACCGACACTGGCAAACTCGAGCGTGACGGTGGTGCCGCGCAGGCCCTGAGGCGCGCTGGCGTTGATGTAGCCGTGGGCGGTATCAAACTCTACGCCCAGGGCCTCAAGACCCAGAATGTGCATATCGATCTTGCGAGCACCCAGGTTGCAGCCGCCCGGCATGGCGATCTTGGCGCGATGGAAGCGACCCAGCAGGGGTCCCATGACGGCGGTGGAAGCACGCATCTTGGCAACGAGCTCGTAGGGGGCCTCCCAAGAATCGGCCTGAGAGGTATCGATCTCGAGCGTGTGCTCGTCGAGAACATCGATCGTAGCGCCCATGCCCTTGAGCACCTTGCCCATCACGTGGACATCGGAAATATCGGGCACGTTCTGCAGCGTCGTCTTGCCCGGCGCCAGAAGCGTTGCCGCCATGAGTTTGAGCGCGGAGTTCTTGGCACCCGAAACGGGCACGGAGCCTCCGATGGCATGGCCACCCTCAACGCGGATAATATCCAAGGTCTACCCTTTCAAAAAGCATGCCCGGGGTGGCTGGGCCATCCCGGGCATGATGTGTTCGCAAATGGTCGAACGTTAAATCGTTTGACTATTGGGCAAGCTTGAGCTTACACCATGCGATTTCATTATAGAGGTAGGCGCGGCGTGCATCATCCTCCGACAAATTACCCAGCTTCTCTTCAAAACCTTGAATATCAGCTTTAAGCTTGTCGGCATCGACGGTCGCCAGATCGCAAGCGCGCTCGGCGAGAACGGTCACGACATCGTCCGCAACCTGGGCATAGCCGCCGGCCACGGCAAACGTGTGGTCGACAGTGCCCATGGCCTTATCGGAAACGCGAACGTAACCGCGGTCGATCGTGCAGATCTCGCTGGAGTGAGCAGGCAGAACGCCAAACTCGCCATCCGTGGACGGAATCGACACAAACGCAGCATCGCCCTCATAGGCGCAGCTCACGGGGCACACGATGCGGATACGCATAACCTACTTCTCCCCCATCTTGCGGGCGCGCTCGCGCACGTCCTCAATCGTGGAAGCATAGCGGAAAGCCTGCTCGGGCAGGTCATCGGCCTTGCCGTCGACAATCTCGGCAAAGGAGCGGACGGTATCCTCGACGCGGACGTAGACACCGGGATTGCCGGTGAACTTCTCGGCGACGTGGAAGGACTGCGAGAGGAACTGCTGAATCTTACGAGCGCGGTTGACCGTAAGGCGCTGCTCCTCGGACAGCTCGTCCATACCCAGAATGGCGATGATGTCCTGAAGGTCGGAGTACTCCTGCAGGAGCTCCTGGACCTTGACGGCGACACGGTAGTGCTCCTCGCCGACAATCGAGGGATCGAGAGCGTCGGAGGAAGACGCGAGCGGGTCGATAGCCGGGAACAGGCCGAGCGACGAAATGCTACGCGAAAGAACCGTGGTGGCGTCGAGGTGCGTAAACGTCGTGGCAGGCGCCGGGTCGGTCAGGTCGTCTGCGGGGACGTAGACAGCCTGGACGGAGGTAATTGAGCCCGTCTTGGTCGAGGTAATGCGCTCCTGGAGGTCGCCCATCTCGGTTGCCAGCGTGGGCTGGTAACCAACGGCGGACGGCATACGGCCCAGCAGTGCGGAAACCTCGGAACCTGCCTGGGAGAAGCGGAAGATGTTGTCGATGAACAGTAGAACGTCCTGGCCACGATCACGGAAATACTCAGCGGTGGTAAGGCCGGCCAGACCGATGCGCAGACGCGCTCCGGGCGGCTCGTTCATCTGACCATAGACCAAGCAGGTCTTGTCGATAACGCCAGACTCGCTCATCTCGAGGAACAGGTCGGTGCCCTCGCGGGTACGCTCGCCGACGCCGGTGAACACCGAGGTGCCGCCGTGCTCCTGGGCGAGGTTGTTGATGAGCTCCTGAATCAGAACGGTCTTGCCAACGCCGGCGCCGCCGAACAGGCCCGTCTTGCCGCCACGGATGTAGGGCTCGAGCAGGTCGACGGCCTTGATGCCGGTCTCGAAGATCTCGGTCTTGGTGGTGAGCTCGTCAAAGCGGGGCGCTGCATGGTGGATGGGGTAGAACTCCTCCACCTCGGGCATGGGCTTGCCGTCGACGGGCTTGCCCATGACGTTCCAAATGCGGCCGAGCGTCTTGGGACCAACGGGCATCTTCATGGGCTCACCGGTATCGGTGGCGATGAGGCCGCGCTGCAGGCCGTCGGTCGAGGACATGGCGACCGTGCGGACGACGCCGCCCGGAAGCTGGCTCTCGACCTCGAGGATCGTGCTCAGATGACCGATCGGGGTCTCGGCCTCGACCGTGAGCGCGTTGTAGATCGGGGGCACCGCACCGTCAAACTTGACGTCGACGACAGGGCCGATGATTCGCACGATGCGACCATCACCGGCAGTCGTCTTCTTGGTGGCTTCCTCGACCGCAAGCTTTACGGTGTTATTAGCCATTACTGTTCCTCCAATGCTGAGGCTCCGCCGACGATCTCGTTAATCTCGGTCGTGATCGAAGCCTGGCGCACGCGACTATACGTGCGGGTAAGGGTCGAGATGATCGCGGTGGCGTTTTCCGTCGCGGAGTGCATGGCCTTGCGGCGTGCACCCTGCTCGGCAGCCGCCGAATCGATCAGGGCCTGGTAGATGACCGTCAGGATATACGACGGTACAAGCTTGCCGAGAACATGCTCGGGAGAGGGCACGAACTCGAACGTGGACGAGATGCGCTTAGGGGCGTCGGTCTCGTTCTTACGCGGACCGTGGGCCATAGCGATCATCTCGGGGTCGAGCGGCAACAGATGCTCGACGCGAAGCTCCTGATCCACGCGGTTCTTTGCGTGGTGGTAGACAAGCTCGACACGGTCAAGCTCACCGGCACGATACGCATCGCAGATATGAGAGGAGATCATGCGGGCCTGATTGAAATCGGGCTCAGAGGAGTTGCCCTCAAAGTGCATGATGACGTTTGCGCGGTCGCGAAAATACGTGGCCGGCTTGCGCCCGCACGCGATGATCTCGCACTCGATGCCGTCGTTCGCCCAAGAAGCGGCGAGCTTTTCGGCCGTACGCTCCACTGTCGTATTGAAACCGCCGGCAAGGCCGCGGTCCGAGGCAATGACGACAATCAGGCCATGCTTGACGCTCTCATGCTTCTGCAGCATGGGATCGGTGCCCGAACAGGAGGCGTCGCCGGCGACCGTCAACATGACGTCGGTCAGCGCCTCCTTATAGGGCTCGGCCTGCTTGGAGCGATCGAGGGCACGACGGATCTTGGCCGTAGAGACCATCTCCATCGTGCGCGTGATCTGCTTGGTCGTGGTAACCGAGGAGATTCGCTTCTTAATGTCGCGAAGGTTGGCCATAGGGCTTAGTTCTCCTCTGATCCAGAAACATCCGAATGGTGCTTGGCCATGAACTGCTGCTTAAAGTCGCCGATGACGCGCAAGAGCTCAGCCTTGGTGTCATCATCGATCTTCTTGGCGCGAACCTTGTCGAGCAGTAAGCCAAAGCCATTGTCCATGTACTCGATGAGCTCGGCACGGAAAGGCAGCACGTCGGCGATCTCCAGGTCGTCCAGGAAGCCCTCGTTGCCAGCGAACAGCGCAACGATCTGCTCGCCAACCTCAAATGGTTTATAACGCGGCTGCTTCAGGAGCTCGGTCATGCGGGCACCATGGGTCAGCTGCTTCTGAGTAGCCTCGTCAAGGTCGGAGCCGAACTGCGTAAAGCCGGCGAGCTCCTGATACGAAGCGAGGTCCAGACGGAGGTTGCCGGCGACCTGCTTCATGGCCTTGGTCTGCGCGTCGCCACCAACGCGGGACACGGAAATGCCCACGTCGACTGCCGGGCGCTGACCCTGGAAGAAGAGCTCGGACTGCAGGTAGATCTGACCATCGGTAATGGAAATGACGTTGGTCGGAATGTAGGCCGAGACATCGCCGTCCTGGGTCTCGATGATCGGAAGTGCCGTCATGGAGCCGTAACCGTTCTTCTTGGACATCTTGACGGCACGCTCGAGCAGACGAGAGTGCAGGTAGAAGATGTCGCCAGGATAGGCCTCGCGTCCGGGCGGACGATGCAGCGTCAGCGACATCTGACGGTAGGCCACAGCCTGCTTGGACAGGTCGTCGTAGATGACGAGCACGTGACCGCCGGGGTTGGTCTCGTTGGCGGGCTTACCATCCTCGCCGTTGTACATAAAGAATTCGCCGATAGCGGCACCGGCCATAGGCGCGATGTACTGCATAGGGGCGGAATCGGCAGCGGTGGCCGAAACGATGATGGTGTAGTCGAGCGCACCGTGCTGAGCGAGGGTCTCGCGGATGTTGGCAACCGTGGAGGCCTTCTGGCCGATGGCGACATAGATGCAGACCATGCCCTTGCCGCTCTGATTGAGGATAGCGTCGATGGCAATGGCGGTCTTACCGGTCTTTCGGTCGCCGATGATGAGCTCACGCTGACCACGGCCGATAGGCACCATGGAGTCGATAGCCAACAGGCCGGTCTGAACCGGCTCGCACACCGGGGTACGGTCGATGACACCGGGGGCCTTGAACTCGATGGGGCGACGGTGCGTGGCGACGATGTCACCCAGGCCATCGATGGGCTGGCCGAGCGGATTGACGACGCGGCCAAGCATAGCACGGCTCACAGGGATATCCATAATGCGGCCAGTGGTGCGGCACTCGTCGCCTTCCTTGATGGAGTCGACGGCACCAAACAGAACGGCGCCGACCTCGTCACGGTCAAGGTTTTGGGCAAGGCCGAAGACGGTCTCACCGGTATCGGAGCTCTTGAACTCCAGAAGCTCGCCTGCCATGGCGCTCTTGAGGCCGGAGACGCGCGCGATGCCGTCGCCTACCTCGTCGACCGTTGAAACCTCATGCGTATCGACCGTCGCGGAGAGGCTCGTGAGCTGCTCCTGCAGTTTCTTGGCGATATCCTGGGCATTGAGGGTTTCGGACATTAGGCTTCACCTCCGTACGAATTAGCAGAGTTTGCGAGGGTCTCCTGCGCGATGCGCAGTTGCGTCTTGACGGAAATGTCACGACGCTCGCCGCGGGCCTCGAGCACCAGGCCGCCCACGATAGACGGGTCGACCTGCTCGATAAGGAATACCTTGCGGCCGAAGTCCTGCTCGCATTTCTTAGTGATGGTTTGACGCAGCTCGTCGTCGAGCGGGATCGCCGTGGTGACGGTCACGCCCACTACATCCTCGTCTTCCTCGGCAACATACTTAAAGGCAGCTGCCACCTTGGGAAGAAGGTCGAGCTGGTCGCGCTTGGACATGGTGTCGAGCACGGCGATGATCTCGGGGCTGGCAGAAGCCAAGCGCTCGATCATCTCGAGGTCCTCGAACACATGGTTCTCGGCCTTGGCGGCTTCCAGAAGGGAGCGCGCATAGGTCTCGAGCACCTTGTCCTGATAGCGGCTAGTCGGCATTCAGGCTACCTGCTTCCTGGATGTAGCGCTCGATGAGCTTCTTCTGCTCGGCCTCGTCCTCGAGTGCCTCGCCCACGATCTTGGTGGCGACGGCAACGGACAGGTCGGCGATGGAGCTCGCGGCACCGGCGTAAATGGACTTGCGCTCGTCCTCGACAGTCGTATGGGCCTTGGCGATGATCTCCTCTGCCTCCTTGTGAGCAGCCTCGATGATACGGGCGCGCTCGGACTCGGCGTCCTTACGGGCCTCGAGAACGATGTCGGCAGCCTGACGACGGGCGTCGGTGACGATCGAGTCGGACTCAGCACGCTTGGCGATAGCCTCCTGCTTGGTCTTCTCGGCCTCGTCGAGGCTCTCCTCGATCTTCTTGCCGCGCTCCTCCATGGTTTTCATGATGCCCGGCAGGGCGACCTTGGCCAGCACGATCCAGATAATCAGGAAGGCGATAAGCGCCGGGATGAACTCCGCCATCTTAGGGATGAGGATGTCCGCACCGGCAGCGCCGTCCTCGGCGAACGCGGAAACCGGCATGAGCAGCGCGGCCGCGGACGCGGAGAGTGCGATCGCGCTCTTCTGGGATGAAAGATTCATACTTGACGCTCCGTGCTATTTAACGATCAGCGCGACAACGAAGCCGATCAGAGCCAGAGCCTCGCCGAAGGCGGAGCCCATGATGAAGACGGTGAACACGCGGCCCTGGACCTCAGGCTGACGGGCCATAGCACCCGTAGCACCCAGAGCAGACAGGCCGATAGCAAGACCAGCGCCGATAACACCGAGACCGTAACCGATAACTCCCACGATTCCTCCTTTGTCGTGCGTGTCTTATTTCACGCAGGATAACCTTTTTATAACTGCCGGGCTCCATGGGTACGGGCACCGGCGGTTTAACGAATTGCCTTACCTTTAAGACGCGAACGGAAGACTACTCCTCCTCCGCGACCTCCTCTGCCTCAGAGACATACACGGCGGTAAGGACCGTGAAGACGTAAGCCTGGATGGCGCCGACCACAAGCTCGATCGCATAGATCAGGATGAGGATAGCAAGCCAGGCCAGCGAAGGCAGGGCACCGACGGCGTGGGCCGCGGAAACCTGCTGAAGCAGCGGCTGCATGAACATGCTCGCCATGATGGCGAACGAGCCCATGACCACGTGTCCTGCGAACATGTTGCAGAACAGACGGACGGCGAGTGTGATGAGGCGCAGGAAGGTCGAGAAAAGCTCGACGACCCACACAAGCACGTTCATCGGGAAGCTCACGCCCTGCGGGGCGAGGCTCTTGATGTAGCCGATCACGCCGTGAGCCTTGCATCCGTAGTAGATGAAGTACACGAAGGCGAAGATGGCGAGCGCGGCGGTGGAGCCGATTGCGCCGGTGCCGGGCTTCATTCCCGGGATCAGGCCGATCATGTTATTGATCAGGATGAACAGGAAAAGCGAGCACAGGAACGGGAAGTGCTTCTTCCAGTTCTCACCCACGACGCCCTTGCCGATATCGTTCTCGACGTACTCGATGATGTACTCGAAACCGTTGACGAAGAAGCCCTTGGGAACCAGGGTCTGCTTCTTCTTGAACACGGCTAGGACGATCAGGAGCACGATCGTGGAGACGATCAGCCAAAACGAGTACTGCGTGATGCCGCAGCTCAGATCGCCCACGACGGGGGTGGAGCTGAACTCGCTAACCAGATGATTAATCTCATCAGGCAGCTTTTCAAAAATTTCCACGACTTACCTTTCGACCTCATGAGGATCTCGCAGCGCCTTGGCGACGCGAACCGTGCAGGCGGCCATAAAGGCCACGAAGCCGATCGCCTCGCCCAGGAGGAACATGCGAAATGCCTCTCCGAACAACACAAACACAACCAAGGTAAAGACGAGCAGGGCGATTGCCGAGACCGCCAGACTCACCATGCCCTTGAGCATGTCCGCATTCTGCTTATCGTCAAGAACCGGCTTGAGCGTAAAAACAAAGGGAAGAAAGGCGACCGCGCCCGCGATGACGCCTGCAACGATAGCGAGCAGATCGGCTATCTGAAACACTGGCGTCCTCACTTTCCTTCTTTAACGCTTCCCAGAACAGTTCCCGCCAAACATTGGTGACTATTGTACGAGCCAATGGCTAAAGTACAACCGAAAAAGCATCGGTTAATACTCACCTGTTCGTTTTCTTAAGACCTTCTTTATGTCGCAGGTAGGTAATACGTTTTTCTCGAACCCCTCTGGGCTAAACGTCCGTTAACAGGAGTGCGCGTGGACGTCTTTTGCTCGCCCGCGCGCACCATTTCTTCGTATTTGTGACCGTAGCCGACAAGGCCCGACGACTAGAGCGTGCCGTAGATGCGGTCGCCGGCGTCGCCCAGGCCGGGAACGATGTAGGCGGCCTCGTTGAGATGGTCGTCGATGGCGCACGTATAAATATGTACGCCGGGGTCCTTTTCGGTCAGCGACTTGAGACCCTCGGGCGCGGCGACGATGCACAGCATGCGGATGTCCTTGACACCGCGCTCGCGCAGGTAGCTGATGGCCATCTCGGCCGAACCGCCCGTGGCGAGCATGGGGTCGACGACCAGGCAAGTGCGCTGGTCGATATCCTTGGGCATCTTGCAGTAATACTCGTGCGGCTCGTGGGTAACCTCGTCGCGCTCCATGCCGATGTGGCCCACGCGAGCGGAGGGCACCAGGTCGAGGATGCCGTCGACCATGCCAAGGCCCGCACGCAGGATGGGCACGATGGCGAGTTTCTTGCCGGCGAGCTGTTTGAACGTGGCGGTAGTGATGGGGGTCTCGACCTCGACGTCTTCCATAGGCAGGTCGCGCATGGCCTCGTAGCCGTCAAAAAGCGCGAGTTCGCGCACGAGCTGGCGGAACTGGTTGGTGCCGGTGTTTTTGTCGCGCAGGATCGACAACTTGTGCTGGACGAGCGGGTGATCGACAAGCGTCACACGGGACGCGTCGTAGGTGACGGTCATGGGTTGATTGCCCCTTTCGTTGCGGCCGCAAAACGGCCTTGCTGACAAGGCGCGCAGCAATGTTGCCGCCGAACGCCATGCATTAGTTTAGCGGTTTATTGTATCGAGCAGCCCATCGCAGCCCTACTGTGCGGTACTGAGCGAGCGCTTGACTGCATCACGCCAGCCCGCAAGGTTTTGCTCGCGGCGCTCGGCAGACATGTGGGGAAGGAAGGTCCTAACGATCTGGGCATTTTGCTCCAGCTCTTCTAGGTCTTCCCAATAGCCGACGGCAAGACCCGCCAAGTACGCGGCACCGATTGCCGTGGTCTCCACCGTCTCGCATTGCAGCACGGGGATATCCAGCAGGTCGGCCTGGAATTGCATGATGAACTCGTTGCGCGAGGCACCGCCATCGACAGACAGGCGCTCGATCGAAAGCCCCACGTCCTGCTCCATGGCGCGCAGCACGTCGTAGCTCTGATATGCCATGGATTCGCAGGCGGCACGTACGATGGTCGCACGGCTCGAGGCGCCGGTCAGACCGCACACGATACCGCGGGCATGCGGGTCCCACCAGGGAGCACCCAAACCCGCAAAGGCGGGAACGAAGTAGCATCCCTCGTTGTCGTTAATCGAAGCGGCGAGTTGTGCCGCCTCGCTCACGCTCGAGATGATGCCCATGTTGTTGCGAAGCCAGTTCATGGTGGAGCCGGCAGCGAAGATGGAGCCCTCGAGTGCATAGCTGATCTTCCCGTTCGCAGCGATACCGATGGTGGAGACCAGGCCGTTCTTGGATTCGACGATCTCGTCGCCGGTGTTCATGAGCATAAAGCAACCCGTGCCATAGGTGTTTTTGGTCTGGCCGGGACGGAAACAGCAGTGACCGAACAGCGACGCCTGCTGGTCGCCCGCCACGCCCATGATGGGCGGCGTGTTGGTCATGATGTCGCTCGCGACGCGGCCGTAGTCGCCCGAGCTCCAGCGAACCTCGGGCATCATGGAACGTGGAACGTCAAAGAGCGCCAGCAGGTCGTCGTCCCAATCGAGCGTATGGATATTAAAGAGCGCCGTGCGGCTGGCATTGGTGTAGTCGGTGGCAAAGACCTGGCCGCCGGTGAGGTTGTAGATGAGCCAGGTGTCGATGGTGCCAAACATGAGGTCGCCCGCCGCCGCGCTCTCGCGTGCGCCGTCGACGTTGTCGAGAATCCACTGCACCTTGGAGGCCGAGAAATACGGGTCGAGCGTGAGTCCCGTGCGGGAGCGCACCAACTCCTCGCAACCCTGTTCAACCAACGCGTCGATTGCCGGCGCGGTACGGCGGCACTGCCATACGATGGCGTTATAGATCGGCTGACCGCTCACGCGGTCCCAGACCACCGTGGTCTCGCGCTGGTTGGAGATGCCGATGGCGGCAATGCGGTCGGAGTGGATACCGCTCTTAAACTGGACTTCCATCATGACGGCGATTTGACTGGCGAGGACCGCCATGGGGTCTTGCTCTACCCAACCGGGACGCGGAAAACTGGTTTTGACGCTGCGACGCGCCTGCGCGACGATGCATCCGTACTCGTCGACGATGGTCGCAAGTACCGAGGTGGTGCCGCAGTCGAGCGCCATGATGTAGGAACCGCCAAAGTTAAACGAAGCATCTTCCATGCCCAGGCTGCCCAGATTCAACGACATCGCTTACACCTTTCTATTGCATCGGGTCGGACAGGACCCGTTCGATCTCTGATGCGGGAAGTGCGCCTTGGCGCAGGATCTGGAGCCCGCCGTGCTGGAACGACACGATGGTCGAGGCGTCGCGACACGGGGTCTCACCGGCGTCGACGGCAACATCGACCCCCTCCAGGATGCGACCCTCGACGGCGGCAAAGCTTGCCGGCGAGGGCGCGCCGTGCGTATTGGCGCTCGTGCAGGCAAGGGGACTGCCGCAGGCGCGGATGAGCGCCTGGACCACGGGAGAGGCCGAAGCGCGCAGGGCCACGGTGTCGTCGGCAGCGCGCATAAAGGTCGGCACGCAGGGGGCTGCCTTAATCACGATAGTCAGGGCTCCCGGCCAGCATCGTCGCGCGAGTACGCGGGCATCTTCCGGGATATCCACGCCATAGCGGTCGAGCGCTTCGACGCCATCGACCAGCCAAGCGACGGTTTGCGTGAGTTCACGTTGCTTGAGAGTGAAGATGCGGCGGTAGCCGGTACCGAGCGCAGGGACCGCGGCGCCATTGACGGTGGCTTGCGGGTCGCATGACCACGACGGGAACTCGTTTGTATCTTGGGGGACGGCATCGGAGAAGGCTTTAACTGCCACGGCGACACCGTAGACAGTCTCGGTCGGGATCAAGGCCAGGCCGCCGCGGCCGAGCACCTCGGCAGTGCGCTCGACGGCAAGCCGATGCGGCTCGCGCGCTCCCTCGTATACCCGATAGACCGTCTGCATGTGTATGCCAGCCCCTTACGCTCTGGTGCAAGTTTGTTTACTGTGGGGCATTCTCGCACGAAACGTTCAACCTATTTGTCCAGAGCGCATGTTGGTTTGGTGAGCGGCTCTAGTAGTCGGTGAAAGTGAGGGGATTATTGGACTGCGACGAACTTCTTTGGCCTGCCGGCATGGCGTTCTTGGGCGGCGTAGCGCTCGATGCTGTCTATCGTTATCATCCGACGGCCGTCGACGAGTTCAACATCGAGCTTTCCGGCTTTGACCAGCGCGGTGATCCGCGGAGCGGAGACTTTGAGGTCCAGCGCTGCGTCTTTAAATGTTCGGCACGCCGCTTCCCGAGCGTCCTCGTGGTCGATTTCGACTGAAAGGGCCACGACCTCGGCCGAGCGTTCGTACCCTGCCGGAGTCAAACCGTTGTTGAGGTCGTCGGCTAAAAACGCCATCAGCGCCTCGGTGGCATGGGCAATCGCTTCTTCGCGCGTATCGCCATCGGCAAAGGCGCCGGGAATCTGCGGGAAGCTGGCACAGTAACCGTCGTCTTCTTTTATGAGAACGCAATCATAGGTAAATCGATGCCTCATTTTGCCTCCAACTACCATCCAGCTTGGCGACGAATACTTGCCCACGTGCCCTTCTTTGGTCGATCACCACCAGAGCCGTTCACGGCGACAACACGGCCACCAGAAACATACTTAGCATGACTACCGACTTGCGCGACCTTCACGAATCCATCGTGCTTGAGTAGGGCAATGATTTCCCGAAAGGTAGGAGGTTGCATGGGCCGACCTCTGTCAGCCGTCCTAATTATAAACTACTTTATAATTTTTGCTAACCAGTTAATAAATATTACTGGCGCTGTTTGGGCTCGGTGACGATGGCCCGAACGATGCGGGGGCGATCGGTGAGATCGCGGACGACGCGCACATCCGAAAGGCCCGCCTGGCGGCAAAGTTCGGCGGCGGCGTCGAGGGCACCCTCGTAGAGCTCACAGGCAAAGAGTCCGCCGGCACGCAGCATATAGGGTGCCGCATTGAGCAGGCGGCGGAAAATGTCCAGGCCATCGGCACCGCCCTCGAGCGCTAAATCAGGCTCGAAGTCCTTGACCTCGTGCGGCAGCGAGCGCATAACGTCGGTCGGGATGTAAGGCGGGTTGGAGACGAGCACGTCGAAGGTGCCCCACTCGTCGTGGGGAATGGAGCTCACCAGGTTGGTGAGGCTGAAGGCAACCTCATCTGCCGTGAGCCCGAGCGCGTCGCGGTTTTTGGTGGCCAGATCAATGGCACGCGGCTCGATATCGGTAGCGGTGCAGGTAACGTGGCCGCGGCGCTCCCAAGCAAGGGAGAGCGAGATGCAACCCGTGCCGCAGCCGACCTCGAGAACGCGAGCAGTGCGGGGCTCGGCTGGGGCAGGCGCAGCGGCATCCTGAGCTGAAGCCGTCTCCTGGTCGGCACCCTCGATGGCGATGCCGTATTCGTCGAGCTCGGGCTCAGCAGCTTCCGCAGTCTCGGCTTCCGCTGCCTGCGCGGCGGCTTCCTCGGCCTCGCGGTCGGCCAGTTCCTCGGCATAGGCACGGCTACCCAGCACGTCGCTGCCTAGCGCCGCCTCATCGGCAGCCGTCAGGTTAGCGGCACGGCGCTCGGCGGTCGCGCGTTCGTCTGCCAGCGCGGCCTCGGCTTTGCGGGCCTGCTCGACCTCATCGTTCCAAGGCAGCTCAACACGCTGACGGGCAGCAGCCTCGGGGCTCAGCACCTCGGCATCCAGATAATTGAGGACTTCCTCGACGAGCATCTCGGTCTCGGGGCGCGGAATGAGCACACCGGGGGCGCACGCGACGTCGATCATGCGAAACTGCGTGCTGCCCGTGATGTATTGCAGCGGCTCGCCCTTAGCGCGGCGGACAACGGCCGCGTGCATGGTCTCGAGCTGGGCCGCGTTAAGCATCTCGTCCATGCGCATATATAAGTCGATGCGTGCCAAACCCGTGGCAGCGCACAGCAGCCACTCAGCAGAAAGACGGGGGTGCTCCTCGCCACGCTCGGCTAGGTACTCCTTGGTCCACTCAAGACAACGCTTGATGGTCCAGATCTCGTTTGCCATGGGGCCCTCCCCTCTTAAGCGCCGGGCGGCGCGCGAATGTCGGAGCAGATTGTACGCGAGGCCAGCGTTTGGCAAGGGACGATTGAAGGCGATTATCGACAATCAGCCCAGAATTTTGCACCGGGCTCGCTCAAAGTGTTCATTCGCCGACGTCTAGATTTGCATCCGTCAAGTTTTTGACAAGGTTGCCCCAAAACTGACCAATATCTAACCAAAAACTTGCCACATCGCTTGACGCGCGACGCGTCAAAAATCGCCCCGCGACTTCTTGGACGATTTTTCGAGCAATATTTTCGATAGCGGACTTATGCCGTCAATTACCTTAAGCAGGTAAGCAGCTCAAATGCCATAACAGCCGACTGAATAAAATATCAAGGCAATGTCACCAATGACTCCCTACGGATCATTTGACAACCAAGGAAACGCCAATGTTTTGGCAATGTCAGCGAGCGACGTCCAGAGCGAACAAGTTGGCATGAAAAAGGCAAGGCATAGACCTTCTGGTCATGCCTTGCCTTTTGAATGACAAATTGTCGCCCTGGGCGGCGCGCAGCGTCGGCTGGTCCGCCGTTCGGTAGAACGGCGGAACCTACACAGCTTGTGCCAGCTTCTCGGCTCGCTCGGCGGCGGCGAGCGCCTCGATGACGGTGCCGAGCTGATCGCCCAGAAGGACGCCGTTGTAGGTGGAGTTGAAACCGATGCGGTGATCGGTCACGCGGTCCTGGGGCTGGTTGTAGGTACGGATCTTCTCGGAACGGTTGCCGTGGCCGATCTGGCTCTGGCGCTCGGCACCGAGCTCTGCCTGCTGTTTCTCGAGCTCCATCTCGTACAGACGGGCACGTAGCATCTGCATGCAGACCTCGCGGTTCTGGATCTGGGAACGCTGCTCCTGCGACTGCACCACGGTGTTGGTGGGCAGGTGGGTGATGCGCACGGCGGAGTAGGTAGTGTTAACGCACTGACCGCCAGGGCCGGAGGCGCAGTAGGTGTCGATGCGCAGGTCGGACTGGTTGATCTGAACGTCGATCTCCTCGGCCTCGGGAAGCACGGCGACGGTCGCCGTGGAGGTCTGGATACGGCCCTGGGACTCGGTCTTGGGAACGCGCTGGACGCGGTGCACGCCGGACTCGAACTTCATGACGGAGTAGACGCGGTCGCCCTCGACCTTGAACTCGATGGACTTAAAGCCGCCGGCCTCGCTAGGGCTGGAGTCGAGCACGGTGGTCTTCCAGCCGCGCGACTCGCAGAAGCGCTGGTACATCTTGTACAGGTCGCCGGCGAAGATGGCGGCCTCGTCGCCACCGGCGGCGGAGCGGATCTCGACGATGGTGTTCTTGTCGTCGTTGGGGTCACTCGGGATGAGCATGTACTTGATGTCTTCCTCGAGCTGGGGAAGCTTGGCCTCGTTTTCGGAGATGTCCATCTGGAGCATCTCCTTCTCATCGGCATCGGTAGTATCGTGGAGCATTTCCTTGGCAGCCTCGATGTCATCGAGCGCGCCGATGTACTCGCGCGAGGCGGCGATGAGGTCGGACTGGTGCGCGTACTCCTTGTTGAGACGCGTGAACTCCTTGATATCGGAGGCGACGGCCGGGTCGGAAAGCTTCTTCTCGAGCTCCTCGTAGGCCTTGATAATCTTTTCGAGCTTGTCGCGCATGGCGGGACTCCTTTATATGCGTGAAGGTGAAAATCGGCAGAGCTGATGGGGCGCACGGCGCCACTGCGGGGGTAAGCCCGGCTAGAACATGTCGATCTTCAGATACATGCGCATCCCTTCGCGTATGGGGTACATAGTTGCGGTCTAACCCATACATGATAGCGTGCGCAGGCAAACCTGCATATAACCCGCACGGAATGAGTGGACGTAGCCGTTGGGGACGTTCCTTAACGGCTAGTCGTTTAAGAGCGTCCCCAACGGCTAACAAAGAGACTGTCGCTTTGTCACATTCTAGAGCGTTTGAAGCAGGGCGATGAGGAAGCGAACACCCTGGAGGTAGGCGCGGCGGGTGATGCGCTCGTTGGTGCCGTGGACGCCGCGGTCGCACTCGTCATCGTCGACCACAAACGCCGAAAAACGAATGCATTCGGAGCAAATGTGCTGGTAGTTGGCAGCGTCGGTCGCGCCGATCACGGTCGAGGGGACAATCGCCAACGGCTCGGATGATCCGTTTTCCTCCGTCCCCTTTGGATCGCGGAAATAGCGGGCGGCGATGGAGCGAACCGCCTCGAGGCCGGGACCACCGATGCGCGGGGACGGCGAGGGCTCGGAGCTGCCGGGGCCCAGCTCCACTTCGACACGACCGGCAAGGTCCGCCCCGGCAACCGCCTCACGGCAGCGCGCCACAACGTCGGCCACGCTCGTGCCCTCGAGCATGCGGAAGTTGATGTTGGCCCACATATCCTGCGGCATTACGTTGGCGCCGGTGCTGCCACCCTCAATTTGGGTCGGTGCACAAGTGGTGGTCACGAGCGGATAGAGCTTCTTGCTAGCGAGGCACTCGCGCACGATGGCGTCCTTGTTGGCGGCAATTTCATCGGCCGTGTAGAGCCCCAACTCGACGAGCTGGGCGGCAAGCAAGTCGGTCACGCGCGTCGGCCACTCGATATCGCAGATTGCGGCGATAGCGCGGCTCAGTACCTCGAGCGATGTGCCGCCGTAGGGGTTGGACGAATGCCCGCCCTCGCTCTTCGTCTTGAGCACAATATCGGCGTAGCCCTTCTCGGCAAGGTCGGCATGCATAAGCCAGCCCTCGCCCGCGCCGTACTCGGCAGCCGAAACGATACGGTAGTCACCCTCGTCGATCAGGTATTCAAGTTCAATACCGCGCTCCTCGAGCACGCGACCGATCGCCCCCGCGCCGTACTGCGTGGTTTCCTCGTCCTGGCCAAAAGCCAGCAGCAGCGAACGCTTGTGCTCCCAACCGTGCGCCAACGCATGCTCAACCGCCTCGAGAATACCTGCGACCTGGTCTTTCATGTCGATGGCACCGCGGCCCCAAATGTAGGCGTCGTCCACATGTCCGCTAAAGGGGGCGTGCGTCCAATCGGCCTCAGTACCCGGCACCACGGGGACCACGTCCATGTGACCCATGAGCATAACGGGCTTGAGGGCAGAGTCGGAGCCGGAAAGCGTCACCAGCAACGAATGATCGATGAGCTCAGCCTTACCCGCCGCAAATACGTGCGGCCAGGCCCGCTGCATATACGCGCGCAGGTCGTCGAACGGCTGCCAGTCCACCGCCTCGGCATCCATGCTCGAAATGGTCGGAAACGACAGCACGCGGCCCAGGCGCTCGCACGCACCAGCCTCGTCTATATCGGCAAAATCATCCTCATGCGCAAAAAAGCGCCAAACCTCGGCCATGACATCCTTTCGATTGTGATGACAAAGGCCGCCCCCACGGGAGCGGCCCTGCAACGTAAGCGTTTGCGGTCGGTTATTTGTCCTCGAGATAGCGAGAGAGGAACTCGCGAGTGCGCTGGTGTTTGGGGTTGCCGAAGAGCTCAGCCGGTGCCGCATCCTCGAGCACCACGCCCTTGTCCATAAAGACCACGCGATCGGACACCGTGCGTGCAAAGGCCATCTCGTGCGTGACGACGACCATGGTCATGCCGTCGGCAGCGAGCTTGCGCATGACCTCGAGCACCTCGCCCACGATCTCGGGGTCGAGCGCTGAGGTCGGCTCGTCAAACAGCATGATCTGCGGATTCATGCACAGGGCACGAGCGATGGCCACGCGCTGCTTTTGACCACCGGACAGGCGACCCACGGCGGCGTGCGCGAACTTTTCGAGTCCCACGCTCGTCAGATGCTCCATCGCGACCTTCTCGGCCTCGGCCTTGCTCATCTTTTTGAGCGTGACGGGCGCGAGCGTGCAGTTGTCGAGCACATCCATGTTGTTGAACAGGTTAAAGCCCTGGAACACCATGCCGATGTCCTCGCGCAATTTGTTGATGTTGCAGCGCTCGGCCGTGAGGTCCTGGCCGTGGAACCAGATGTGGCCCGCGTCCGGGGTCTCGAGCAGGTTGAGGCAGCGCAGGAAGGTCGATTTGCCCGAGCCCGAGGCGCCGATGATGGTGACAACCTCACCGGGATTGACGGACAGGTCGATGCCCTTGAGCACCTCGAGCGAACCAAAGCTCTTGCGCAGGCCCTCGACGCGGATGAGCGGCTCATTGGTCTGTGCGGCGGCCGCAACGCCGGTAATGGCGGTATCTGCCATGATGATTCTCCTCGTCTTAAGCCTAGTTAGAGCTGGGCAGCGTGGCCGGAGCCTCGGCGCCGAGCTTTTTGCCAAAGGCCTCGAGCAGGCGGCTCGCCACGAGCGTCAGGATCAGATAGACCACGAGCGCCACGCAGTAGACCTCCATCTGGCGGTAGTACACGCCGGCGACGGTGGTGGTGGCGTACATGAGGTCGAACACGCCGATGACCGAGAGCACCGACGAGTCCTTGATGTTGATGATGAGCTCGTTGGTGAGCGCCGGGATCGCGTTTTTAATACCCTGAGGGAACACGACCTTGCGCATAGCCTGCCACTGCGACAGGCCCAGCGAGCGCGCTGCCTCGGCCTGGCCGGGATCGATGGACTCGATGCCGCCGCGCAGGACCTCCATCATGTAGGCGGTAGAGTTGAGCGAGATGGTGACGAGGCCGGCGGTGAAGGTACTCCAGATCTGGTTGGCCTGGGCGGTCTCGAAGCCCATGCCGCGCAGAACGGTAAAGCCCGCGTAATAGATGAGCAGGCCCTGGACCATCATGGGCGTGCCGCGCACGACGGTGGAATAGACGGTCGCAAAGCCTCGGCCAATGCTCTTAAAGAAGCGCACCAGGTCGTTGTCGACGCGATCGAAGGTCTGGGTGCGCAAGAACACAAAGAGCAGCGCCAAGAAGAAGGCGATGACCGTGCCGAGGGTGGCAAGCGCGATGGTGATCTCGATACCGCGGATAAAGAAGTCGCCGCTCTTGTAGGTCATGTAGACCAAGCTCGACAGAAAGTCGCTGGGATTGGAGTCCGAGACAATGCTCACCTGCACCAGGTCGACAAACGACATGACGCAGCGGTCGATAAAGAAGATCGCCGCGATGGCAACCACGACATAGCTGCCCAGGCGCGCGCCGCGACGGAAACGCTCGGATGCAAACGGCGACGTTTCGCGATAGTCGCTCCAGTGCATAACCTTGGTGACGAGCGCTGCCGCCGACACGACGATCCAGGCCCAAAGAATCGCCCAAAGGCAATCCTGGAAGATGCCGGTGGGCGCCAAAAAGCTCAGCGGCGTGGGGTTGCGCTGGCTAAATGCCAAGCCGAGCGCCGCGATAACGCTCGTGCCCAGGTACACATAACGGTGGTCGGCCTTGATAAAGGAGGCCAGACGATTGATGCCTTTCATGCTGCCTCCCTATGCCGGCTGACGGTCGAGGCACGCGTCCCACATCTGGTCGCGCTCCTCCTGGCTGATGCCCTTGAGTGTCTTGTCGATGAGCTTAAGCAGTTTGTCCGAGCCCTTGCGGCAACCGACATTTGCCGTGACCTCCTGCTTAAAGCCCTCGCCCTCGGCAAAGTGGATGGGGACGATACCGGGATTTTGGGCCATATAGCCCTTTTCGTTCTCCGTGTTGTAGGTCACGGCGTCGCACGTGCCCTGCAGCAGATTCGAGAACACCGTGGGGACCGAATCGACCGGGTTCTTGTGCACAACGCCCGGAATCTCGTCGATGACGGTATCGAGCATGGTGTCCTTTTGGCCGAGCACCGTGGCACCGCTGAAGTCGCTGAGCTTGGTGGCGTTTTGGTAGGGCGAGCCCTCTTTTACGAACAGGCCAAAGTAGCCAATGAAGTACGGGTCGGAAAAGCCGACGGACTCCTCGCGCTCGGGCGTGGCGCTCATGCCGGCGATGATGAGGTCAATCTGGCCGTTGTTGAGCGAGTCGATAAGGCCCGAGAAGCTCTGCTTGACGGCAACGGGCTCGCCGCCGAGAGCCTTGCAGACGATCTTGGCGATCTGCACGTCGTAGCCATCGGCATAGGCGCCCTGCACGTTGTCGATGGGGATCGTGAACTCGCTGGCCTCGGAAACCTGCCAGTTGTACGGGGCGTAGGCCGCCTCCATGCCGATGCGGATCTTATCCTTGCCGATCACAGAATCGGACAGGTCATCGCGACCGCCGCCCGTCGTGGGCTGAACTACTTCCAGCGTGGAGGGACGCTGGCAGCCGGCAAGTGCGCCGGCGACGACAGAAGCGCTCGCAGCGAGAGCGCTACCCAAAAAGATGCGACGGCTGCATACCGGCTGTGGATGCGCGTCGCGTTGATGGGGAGAATGCATAATCTGCCTTCCCTGTTGAATCGTATGCTGACGACTTAACAGGATATACGCCAGCGACCAGCAGCGCAGCACAAGCTCGAAAAATTAATAGACACACGGTAGTCATTGGGAGCGTCGATGTTTTGGCAATGCCAGCGGGCGCCACCCAGAGCGAACAAGTTAGCATGAAAAAGGCAAGGCATAGACCTTCTGGTCATGCCTTGCCTTTTGAATGACAAATTGTCGCTCTGGGTGGCGCGCAGCGTCGACCGGTCCGTCGTTCGTTAGAACGGCGGAACCTCTAGAGCAGGGTAACGCTAAAGCTGCGAACGTCCGTCTCACCCGGCGCCAGCGTAATGGTGTTGACCTTGTGCTCAAAGACGTCGTCCTCGGTGTCCATGGTGGTGTGACCGGTCCAAGGCTCGAGCGCCACAAACGGAGCATCGTTGGCGGCAGACCACACGCCGATGTACTTAAAGCCCTCAAAGTCGATCTTGACGCCATGGCCCGACTTGCGACCGCGCAGCGTGAGCGTGGAGCCCGGGGTATCGGTAAACATGATGGCGTCGTTATCGAAGCTGCGGTGCGTGATGGGCAGCACGTCCGAGTTATCGGGAGCCTTGTAGCTACCCTCGAACGTCATAAGACCGTCGGGCGTGATGATGGGGGCCTCGTTAGTCCAAGCCTCGGTAAACGCCAGCTCGTAATCCTCGAATGCCTCGTCCTCGGCACCGGGGGCGGGCACGTTAAATGCGGGGTGGCCGCCCACCGAGAACGGCAGGTCCACGTCGCCGGTATTGGTGACGGCAAAGGTCTGGGTAAGCGTGGCGTCACCAGTCAGGGCATAGGTCATGTTGAGCTTAAAGTGGAACGGGAACGCCTTGAGCGACTCGGGCGTGTCAGTGATCTCGTACGTTACCGAGGAGCCGTCCTCGGAGACCTCGACCAGCTTGTGCTCGACGATGCGCGCGATGCCGTGGCGAGCCATCTCGCAGGTGCCGGCCGCAGACGTTGCCGTGTTGTTGCGCAGCGAGCCCACAATGGGGAACAGGATAGGCGCGTGCTTGCCCCAAAAGGACGGGTCGCCCTGCCACAGATACTCGTTGCCGTTGAGGGCAAGGCTCGTGAGCTGGGCGCCCATGGAATCGATGGCCGCGGTGAGGCCGCCGCGCTTGATGGTAGTGACGGTGGACATGCTACTTCCTCCAATAGTAAACAACGGTGTCGAGGGCTATTGTCCCACTCTTGGCGGCGGGGTTGAGCGACAGGTGCAGTTATTGAGCAATAGCGTAAAGGTCAAACCCGCCCTGCGGCGTGCTATCGACCGTATCGGGCGCCTGTGAATTAAAACTCACCGGAACCATGCGCTTTGAGGCACGGTAACGCGTGCCGTCGGTGGCGACGGGCGGCTCATCGACCGTGAGCTCGTAGTCGCCGGGCTTGAGCTCGATGCCGTCACCTTCGGAATTGACGTATTGGTACTCGTCGATCGCTTGCCCCTTGAGCGTGCGACCCACGATATGGACGAGCATCTGGCTGTCGCCGCGCGCGGTGTCCCACGTCGCGCCGTCCTTGACCTCGACCGATACATGCACCGAGCGCGTGCGGCTGAGCGATTGTTCGACGGACATCTCGACCTTGGCGGCGTCTTTTCGTTGTTGTTCAACATGGCTCCAGACGTTTCCAATTACCGAGCATGCGATAACGCCGGCCATGAAGGCGATGAGGATGGGGCCGAGCGGAGAGCGACGGCCCGCGTCCTCCTCGCGAGCCAGGTCGGGGCGACGTGTGGGCGCGGGTGCTTGGGCACCCTGCGAGGGCACGTCGAGAATGCTGAAGGATGCCGTGCTATCGGGGTCGATGGTGTGGCGCGGCTGCGGGGTCTTTGCCGGCGAGATGGACATGTCGGCTGGCTCGCCGAGCGTGGCCGTAGCATCGGCCTTTGCCTCGTCGGCCTCGGCCTGGGCCCAGGCCTGTTCAAAAGTTAGGAGTTCGGCGGCATCGGAGGCGGCTTCAGGCTCGGCACCGGCATCGTTGCCGGTCTCGTCCTCGTCGCTCGACACGTCACGCGGCGCGGGCTCGTCCCACTCCTCGTCCGGAGCCTCGCCCTCGCTATACCACCATTCAAAGTTATCGATATCCATACGGGGCGCCCCTTAAGCCTCGCAAATAAACACTTGCCAGCCTTATACCCCCAGATGGCACGGGAGCTCGCCGGCACAGACAGGAAAAGCGTCACAACATTCGACGCTTTTCCTCGTTTTCGAGATTTTCATCGAATGTTGTGACGGTTTGGGCAGCAGCCACACCACGAATGTGACGAAGGAGCAGTCCCCTTGTCACATCTAGAGGGCGACGGGGATTTGGATGCAGCAGAAGTCCTCTTGGTGGGACTCGTCGTAGCTCGTGGTATCGAGGTAGCAAAAGTCGAAAGCGTTGCCGATGGGCTGGAGCGCGTGCTTGTCCATGCAGGCCACGACGGCGCGGATGCCCTCGGGCTCGTACGGCATGCCCCAGCGGCTCATGCACAGGTATGTGCCCTCGGGCAGCACTTCGATGCCGATCTCTGCCAGCTCGGCAGCATCGCTCGGCAGCATTTCCTCGGCACCGCGCGGCAGCACGGCAAAGGAGCCGGCACCGGCGATAGGGTCGTCGGAATGCAGCGCCTCGCGACGCAGCATGGCGCCCCAGCCGCGCATGGGACGCGTGCCCGTCAGCGCACGCATGCGCAGGATTGCCCGCATGAGCGTGGGGTGAAGCATCGAGCGGCCGCGCTCTATATCGCCCGGAAACTCCTCAAAGACCACGTAGCGGCGCTCGAATTGCTTGAGCTCCGGCTTGCCCTCGCGCTCGCGCCAGTAAACCGCCTCGTCGTAAAAGCTTAGACGCTCCTGTACGCTCGCGCGCTCGGCTTTGAGCTCAGCGATCTGTTCATCGAGCGCCTGCACCCGCGAGCGCAGGTGATCGGTCATCTCGCCAATGTCGAACGTCGAGGTCAGGCGGTCAATCTCGTCGAGTTCGAGCCCTAGGTCGCGCAGCATGCAGATCAGACGCATGAGCGGGATCTGCGTGGGCGAATAGAAACGGTAGCCCTTTTCGTTCACCACGGCGGGCTTAAACAGACCGATCTTGTCGTAGTAAATGAGCGTTTGGCGCGAAACATTGAACAAGCTCGCCATCTCGCTAATCGCATACATGCCCGTCTGCATAGATCCTCCCGACACATCCTTTGACGCGAAAAGCCCGCCGCCCACAGGGGCAGCGGGCTCAGACACTCCTCGTATCCTACCCTAAAGACGCCTATGACCAGCGCTTATAGTTTGCACATGACACGCCGACGGCCTCGAGCGCCTTGGCGGCGATGTGATGCACCGCGTCATCGAGCGTGGCGGGGCCGTTGTAAAACGTGAGCATGGGCGGCATGAGCATGACACCCGGCACACGCGCCAGGCGCGCCATGTTGTCGACATGGATCGCACTGAAGGGCGTCTCGCGCACCATGAGTACCAGGCGGCGTTGCTCTTTCATCTGCACGTCGGCCGCACGCAGCAACAGGTTTTCGCTGTAACCACTCGCGATGCCGGCAAGCGTCTTCATGGAGCAGGGCGCCACGATCATGCCATCGACCGGATAGGTGCCGCTTGCAATGGCGGCGCCGATGTTCTTGTTGTCGTAGACCACATCGGCATGCGTGGCAAACTCGTCGAGCGTCATGCCGAGCTCCTGCTCGATGGTGATCTCTCCCCCGCGCGTGACGACAAGCGCCGATTCGGCGCCGGCCTGGCGCAGGCATTTGAGACACTCGAGGCCCAGCGCAGCGCCGCTGGCACCAGATACGCCAACGACAATGCAACGGGGACGGACAGAAGACTCAGGCATGACAACTCCTAACAACAAAATGGCAGCTATAGGTCGGGCAATGTCAGCGAGCGCGCGTCTGGCGAGGCAAGGTGCCCCGAAACAAGAAGGCATAGGGCTTATGCCCATGCCTTCGCAGTTGAGGGGCAGATTGCCCGCCAGGCGCGGGCGCAGCGTCGAGTGGTCCGGCGTTCGGTAGAACGCCGGAACCTTAGAAAGCAATCTCCTTGGCCCACTTGTCTGTGTCGATCTCCATGAACTGCGAGCGAATGAAGTTCTTCTTGAGGTCGAACGGGACCGTGCAGTCGAAGATGGCCTTGCAGGCGATGCCGTGCTCGCGGATCGTGGGGTCGAACGCGGGGTCGTTGGACGGATCGAGCACGTGGCAGTGGCAACCGGGGATGGTGATGAGGTCCACGTCGGCCTGGAAGCGCGTGGTCATGGCCCACATCACGTCGCTCATATCGAAGATATCGACATCCTCGTCAACAAGGATGACGTGCTTGAGCTCGGAGAATGCCGAGAAGGCGAGCATGGCGGCGTTGCGCTGACGGCCCTCGTCATTTTTGCTCGACTTCTTGAACTGCATGATGGCAACGAACTTGCCGCCGCCGCAGGGGGCAGCGTGGACGTTGAGCAGGCGGCCCGGGATGGCGGTCTCGACCATCTTGTAGATGGATGCCTCGGTGGGGATGCCGGCCATGGACACGTGCTCGTGCGAGGGACCGATGCAGCTCTCCATGATGGGATTGACGCGCGTGGTGACGGCGGTGATCTTGATCACCGGGCAGACCTTGGCGCCACCGGTGTAGCCGGGGAACTCGGGCATGGCGTAGCCGTGGCCGTTGACGTCCTCGTTGATGGTCTCGTCGTGCATGAGGCAGCCCTCGAGCACATACTCGGCATTGGCGATGCACTTCTGCGGAACGGTGACGCAGTCGGCAAGCTCGACGGCGTGGCCGCGCAGGGCGCCGGCGATCTGCAGCTCGTTAAAGCCGAGCGGCGTGGTGGGCGCCTCGAAGCCACAGCACATGTACACGGCGGGGTCCAGACCGATGGAGATGGAGATGGGCATGTCTTCGCCGCGCTGGCAGTACTCGTCAAAGAACGCGCCAAGGTGACGGCTGCCCGGAGTGATCCACATGGCGAGCTTGTCCTTGTCGACGCAGGAGAAGCGGTGGATGGTCACGTCGGACTGGGAGCCGTCGGGGCTCGTGCCATAAGCGAGGCCCATGGTGATGTAGGGGCCGCCGTCGACGGGCGTGTTGGTGGGAGCGGGAACGATCTTGCGCAGGTCAAAGCCCTCGTCGGTCGCCTTGTACACGACCTCCTGGCAGTCGACGTGCGCACCCTCGGCGATCTGCTCGGGCGCGATCAGGTTCTCGAAGCGCTTGCCGATCTCGAGGCCTAGGTGCTCCTCGTCCAGGTCGAGCAGGGCGGCAACGCGCTTGCGGCTGGCAAGCATGCCGATGCAGACCTTGGCATCGTCAAAGCCCTTGACGTTGTTGAAGACCATCGCCGGACCCTCTTTGGTCGGACGCATAACGGTGCCGCCGGCACCGACGTGGCGATAGACACCCGAGACCTCGGCGTCCGGATCGACCTGGGTGTCGGTCTCGAGCAGCTGTCCCGGCATCTCGCGCAAAAAGTCGAGCGCGGAGCGCAGGTCGTGGATCTGGGAAGCATCGGTGGTGGACATAGCGTGCTCCTTTCGGGAGAGTGCCCGGCGGCGAGGATGCCGCCGGGCTGGGTAACGTAGTGGGGCCGCGGCGCTCATAGATGGGACGCTCGGCCACTCGCAGTTCGAGCACTCGGCTGCTTACAGCCCAAGCGCTCGAACGTTTACATCAGGCCAAAGAGGTGGAACCAGGCGGCCTCGACCAGCACGACGATAAAGACGACCGCAGTGAGGGGAATGCCCATGCGCATAGCCTCTTTGGAGGTGTAGCCGCCGGCGTCCTTGCCCTCGCCGATAAGGATCGGCAGGTTATGGAACGGCAGGATGTAGTGGATGTTGATGGACGTGAAGACGATGAGCGCCACGGCGAGCGGGCTCACGCTGGAGCCGGCCGCGAAGCTTATGAACGCCGGCACGCACACGCCGAGTACGGCCATAACCGAGCCCATGAACATGTGGATGATCATGGAAAGCGCAGCGACAAGCAGGGCGAACAGGAAGATGTTCTCGGGCACGGAGCTGGGAAGCACGACGTCGGCGATCCAGGCGTTCATACCGGTGGCACCGCCCACGGAGCCCACGGCCATGGCGGCCGTCAGGAACATGAGGGACTTGATGTCGACAGCATTCCAGCTGGCGGGGGTGAGGACCTCGCCGATGACGGGCATGGCGAGGCAGACGCCGATGGCCAGGGTGACCCAGCCGATGTAATCGCCCGAGACGGTGAGCCACAGCGCGATGGCGATGATAAGCCACACGATGGTGCGGATCTCCTTGACGGAGAGCTTGCCGAGCGCGGCCTGCTTGGCCACGATCTGCTCGCGACCGTAGACGAGCTCCTTGCTGGGCTTAAAGAGGAAGAGGCCCAAGAACAGGGTGCACAGCAGCGCGACCAGCATGGGCACGCTCATGTACAGGAACCAGTCGACAAAGGACGGGCTCATGCCGCCGGCCTCGGCGCTGTACTGCGCAACGAGCGGGTTGAGCGTGGAGTCGCCCGTCAGGAAGAACATGGAGCCCGGGGCGGCAGCGGCAAACACGAGGAAGCCGAGCTTGCCGCGGTCGTCGTCACCGTAGCCGGCGGACTCGGCGATGACCGAGACGACGGCGAGGATGAGGAAGGCGCGGGGGAACGGATGAGGGATCAGCAGCGACAGCACAAAGGTGAGCGCGAAGATCGAGATGATGAGCGACTTGGCGTCGCGCACGAACTTGAGCATGAACGCATAGGCGATGCGCTCGCCCAGGCCCGACTCCTTGACCGCGCTGGCGATGAGGTAGGCGCCGATGACGAGCCACATGGTAGCTTTGGTCCACGAGCTAAACGTGGAGGCGACCGTCGCCGAGATGCTCGCGGCGCCCGTGTCGTCCACGCACACCTTGAATAGAACGAGCAGCGCGCAATAGAGCAGGCCCACAAAGCCCGGCTGCGCCACACCGCATGCCCAGAACACCACCGTGGCGAGCGTCAGTGCCAGACAGGTCTGACCGCCGGCCGTAAGCTCGACCGTCGAGCTCAGCTCCGCCAAAGGAAGAAACTTCACTAGCAAAAAGACAACGATACCCAGCACAAAGCCAATTTCGCGCTTGGTGATCTTAAACGCCTTCTTTTCCGCTTCCATCTCCCCACCTTTCTTGTTGGGGGCGCTCCGGATTCGCAGCCACGTTGCCACTTAAAAAGGGGCGCCCGTTATCGGACACCCCTTACGTTGCGCTGTGTTGTTGCAATACAGTCAAGCGGATTTTTTGGATGAGGAGCGATCCTCTGGGCAAAAACCGTCACAACATTCGACGCTTTTCCTCGATTTCGAGATTTTCATCGAATGTTGTGACGGTTTGGATATGGCAAAGGGACTGTACCTTTGTTACATAGCGAGGGCCGTACGGATGGATGGGTCGCTGAGTGCCTCGCGGAGCCAGGGGGCCAGCTGCTCGGGGTGACCCTGCAGGCAGCCTTTGAGCTCGGACGGGGCCACGCGACGCACCTCCGAGATCTCCTCTTGGTTGATATGCAGCTCGCCCGGCTCAACATGGGCTGCGAACACCTCGCACCATTCGCACTCGCAGTGGCCGTCGCCGTGGTCCTCGCGGTACACCACGTGTCCGAGGTGCTTGAGCTGATCGGGCTCACGCTTGATGCCGAGCTCCTCGCCGATGCGGCGCGCCGTAGCGGCCGCGACGTCTTCCCCGGGGAGCGGATGACCGGCACAGCCATCGGCCAGCACCCCGCCCCACAGGCGCTTGAGCGGACTGCGGCGACAGAGCAGCAGGCGCGCGTCTTCGCCCTGACCCTCGACCAAAAGCGTCAAAAATGCCTGGTGCAGAATGCCCTCGCCCACATGGGCTTCGATGCGATCGACGGGGCCGAGCGCCTCGCCAGTCGCGCCATTGACCGCCACGACCTCGGCGCCGGCGCCACCCTCATCCCAGCCTGCGCGCAGGATGCGGGCTGCGGCGCCTTCGAGCGCGGCGATGAGTTCCTTGGTGGTATCGAGCACACGCTGCAGGTCGTCCGCGCTCGCGTGCTCGACATGAAAGCCCGTACTTGCAACTACCGGTACGCCAAAGCGCGTGGCCAGCGCCGCCGCGATATCGTGCGCCGGAATCTCGTCTCGATGGCAAGGCACTGCGAGAATGCTCACCGTCGCCGTGCGGCCGGGCTCGGGGCGCGGAATGGCCTGCGCCGTAGCGCCCAGGTGCGCGAACTCCGGCGAGCAGGCGTACACCGCCATACCTCGCGGCGTCACCGTCAGCTGGGCCTCGAGCGCAAACTTGCCCTCGCCCACTGCAACCTTTGTCGTGTGCATACCCATGGGATCTCCTGTCGCCCGCGATGTACCTGAGACCATCTTCGCCTGTATTGCGACTATACAGGCAAGCGCAGCCTGCGACAAAGGGGGCAGGCACCTGACACATTCTGTTAGAGTTGCAGGGATTGAATCCCGCTTATTCATGCGACATTGGAGTGACAACCTTGACCGCCGCAACCACGCCTAAAAGTAAGTCAACCGCCGCCGCGCTCTCCCCCGCGCGCACCAAGCTCTGCCTGGCGCTGCTCGTGCTGTTGGGATTCTCGCTCGGCTGCTCCGAGTTCGTGGTCATCGGTATCGAAAGCGACTTGGCAACGGAACTCGGCATATCGCTTGCCACCGCGGGTCAGCTCATCAGCGTGTTCGCGCTGGTCTACGCTATCGCCACGCCGGTGCTCGCGCTCAGCACGGGGCGGTTCCGCCGCTACCAGCTGCTCGTGTGCTACAGCATTGTCTTTGTGCTCGGCAACCTGGTCATGGCGTTGGCGCCCAACTTCCAGGTACTGTTTATCTCGCGCATTGTCCTGGGCTCTGTCTCGGGCGCACTGCTCGCCGTGGGCGTGACGTACATCCCCGAGCTGCTGTCCCCGCAGCAAACTTCGCTTGCCATCTCGGTGGTATATGGTGCGTTTTCCGTGGCAATGGTCTTTGTCACTTCGATTGGCAAGTTTGTGGCCGACACGCTCGACTGGCACGTTGCCATGTACGGCACGCTGACCTTTGCCGTTCTGATCTGCGGAGCGCTCGTGGCGTTTATGCCGCGCGCTGGGCAAACCGACGAGCCTGCCACCTTTCGCGAGCAGGCGGGTCTGCTGCGCGAGCCGAGCATCATCACCGGCATGCTCATCTTTTTGTTTGGCGTAGGCTCGGTCTATGTGTTCTACGGCTACGTGACGCCTTATCTTGAGCAGGTGCTGGGTATGGGCACCGTTCAGGCGAGCACCACGCTTATGGCCTACGGCGTGTTCTGCCTGATCTCGAACATCCTGGGCGGATGGATCGATGCACGCTTTGGCATGAAGGCGCTGCTTGTGACGTTTGTGTTGCAGGCTGCGGCGTTACTCGGGCTGTTTGCTGTGAGCGGCACCATGCCGCTCGCGCTGGTCTTTGTCTTTAGCTTGGCGCTGCTCATGTACCTGTTCTCGGTGTCGTGCATCACGCACTTTATGGACGTGGCACGCAGCCGCCATCCCAAGTCGATGGTACTCGCAAGTTCGGTTGAGCCCATGGCGTTTAACGTCGGCATCTCGTTTGGCACCGCGGTAGGCGGAGCCGTGGTGAGCAGCATTGGCATTGCACACGTGGGCGCCGTGGGCGCCGCGTTCTCGCTTGTCGCCTGGGCGCTTACGCTGGTGACGATTAAGTTGGCTCGCTGGGAGCGCAGGCGGGCGAGGGCGTAAGCGCAGATGCGATACTCGAGCTCGATGATGGCGATCGAAAGGAAACCGCGTATGCAACGCGTGCTGTTTATCTGTCACGGCAACATCTGTCGCTCGACGATGGCTGAGTCGGTGTTTACTGAGCTGGTGCGCCGTGCCGGGCGCGCGGGCGAGTTTGTCATCGATTCCGCTGCGACCTCGACTGAGGAGATCGGCAACCCGCCGCATCACGGCACCGTCGCCAAGCTGCGCGAGGTCGGGATTCCCGTCGTAGCACATCGCGCGCGCCAGGTGCGTCGCGCGGAGTATGGCGACTGGGATCACATTGTCTATATGGATGCTGAGAACGCGCGCGGCCTGCGTCGCATCTTTGGCGACGACCCCGACGGCAAGATTACGCGCTTGCTCGATTGGACCGAGCGCCCCGGCGACGTGGCCGATCCCTGGTACACCGGCAACTTCGATGCCACCTACCGCGGCGTACTCGACGGTTGCACTGCTATGCTCGAGCAGCTGTAATCGATGAAATGCAGAGTTTTTAGAGCCATAAATCGGATGAAATGTAGAAATTTGACCTTACTCGCGCACAGCACAACGACGACAACGCCTAAGCATAGGCATAAGCGAAGTCGGAATTCCCATATACAAATCGAGCGTGGTTTTTCTCCCACTTTGAGCGTTCAAGTGCGCTCTAAACGGGAGAAAATCCACGCTCATTTTCTCGGCGGGAGATAATCCACGCTCAACTACTCGTCGACGATCTCGGCAAGCCAGACATTCAGCGTATCGACCTCGGGGCAGCAAAACTTCGCCGTACCGGGCTCGTTGCCAGGCACGGTTCCGCCATAGCGCAGGATATCGATATAGGGAAAGCCCACGTGGCAGGCCATGGAGCACATCTTGCCGCGGTCTCGGTCAAAGTCAAAGACGTCGCCCGGCTTATGACCGTGGTGGCAGCGGCACGTCCCCAGCTGGTCCACGCAGCTCACGCGGATGCGCGGCCGCTTGCCACGCGGCGCGCCGAGCGGCCCGTTCTCGCCCGCAGGCTTGACGCCGCCCTCGCCAGCATTACTCATGGTCAATCACATCCAGGCAGGCCTCGATGGGCAGGCCGGCAGACTTATCCTCCTGCACAGCATTGCGCTCGATAAGCTCGGCCACCACGCGCATGGCATCGGCCGTGGCGCGCTGAAGCGTCCAACCGCTCATCACGCGACCCATAAGCACGGCCGAGAACGTATCGCCCGTACCCGGGAAGTACACCGGGATCAGCTCGAAGGAGATCGTGAAGTACTCCCCCGCCACATGGTCGTAACCGATAACCGCGTTCGTGCCATTGACCACGGCGCTCGTAATGACTACCGACTTGGCACCCAGCTCGCGCACGGCGTCCACAAGGGCGCGGGCTTCATCGGGCGTGATCTGCTCTGCAATAGGCGCATCGGTGAGCAGACAGGCCTCGGTGTAGTTGGGCACCGCGTAGTCTGCGCACTCCAGCAGGTGCTGCATAAGGCCAATCGTGGACTCGGGCACACCGGCATAGAGCTTGCCGTTGTCGCCCATGATGGGGTCGACGAACACCTTGGTGCCCTTTTGCGCGCGACGGTGGCAGAAGTCCGAAATAATGCGCGTCTCTTCCTCGGTCACGATAAAGCCGGTCGAGATGGCGTCGAACTCAAAGCCGAGCTCCTCCCAGATAGCGAGGCTTTGGCGCACGTACTCAGTGGTGTCGTGGATGTAGAACTTGGGGTAGTTGAGCGTGTCGGAAACGAGCGCCGTCGGCAGGTTGTGAATGCGATAGCCCATGTGCGACAGCACCGGCAGCATGGCAGAAAGCGCGACCTTGCCGTAGCCGCACATATCGTTGATCAGCAGCAGCTGAGTGTTCTTCATGAGGGTCTCCCTTGTTTCGGGTGCGGCGCGGCAGCGCCACAGTGCGACTAAGTGTAGCGCAGCGCAATCTAAGTCTTATCCTCGGATGTAAGACCAAGTTTGGACGCTATTTTGTTCTTAGATTTTTTCTGACGCCTCTAATTCCAGAAGCTGGCCTTAGAAGTCTTTTCGCATGGGGCAAAGCCGCCTGTCCCCCCGCACCAAAACTAAATCAATTCAGTACCTTGACAATCAGTTAGGTACCTCTAGAATCACTTAGGTACAGAACAATCCCTCTGTTTAACTAAAGAAAGGAGCATTGCAGCGACATGTGTGTTGAAGCACTCGTCTATCCGCACGAGCCCGGCGGCGACCCGTCACAGCCGGCGGATGCACCCGAAGCGGTTAGCTCAGAAGACAAGCTTGCCAAGCGCATCCTCAATGGCCTGGGCTTTTGCGGCCATTACATGCATTTTCATGGCGGAGGCGTGTCCGGCAAGGCGCCCATCATCTGCCTGCTGGCCAAGCAACCCGGCGGCGAGATGTCGCAGCAGGAGCTCGGCATGCACTTTGGCCTCAAGCCGGGATCGCTTTCCGAGATCCTGTCCAAGCTCGAGCTCAACGGCCTCATCGAGCGCAGCCGTAACCCCAAGGATCGACGGCAACTCACCATTCGCCTGACCGAAACCGGCCGGGAAAACGCCCGCATCGACCAGGCGGCCCGCATTCGCTTTAGAGAGCAGGCCTTTAGTGCCCTCACCCACGACGAGCGCGAGCAGCTCGCCGAAATGCTCGAGAAAATCCGTGTAACCTGGGAGGAACTGGATGATTAAAACCCTCATGGGCAGCATCCGCGACTATATGAAAGTCACCGTTGCCACGCCGTTGCTCGTGCTTGGCGAGGTGCTCTGCGAGATGCTGATTCCATTCATCACCGCCAACCTGATCGACGCTATCAAAGACGACGCCACCGTAGCCGAGATGCTTCCCACCGCAGGCTTTTTGGTGCTCATCGCGCTGACGTCGCTTGCTTTTGGCGCCGCGGCCGGCGTCACCTGCAGCCATGCGAGCTGCGGGTTCGCCAAGAACCTGCGTCACGACCTGTTCTACAAGATCCAGACGTTCAGCTTTGCCAACATCGATGAGTTCTCGAGTTCCTCACTCGTCACGCGTCTGACCACCGACATCAACAACGTTCAGCAGGCCTTTATGATGATCATCCGTATCGCCGTGCGCGCGCCGCTGGTCTTGATCTTCGCCTTTACCATGGCATTTATCATGGGCGGCAGCGTCGCCATGGCCTACCTGGTCATCATTCCGCTGCTGGGCTTTGGACTGTTCTTTATCATCTTTAAGGTGCGCCCCATCTTCTCGCGCGTGTTCCACAAGTACGATGCCCTTAACGAGTCCGTCGAGGAAAACGTCACCGGCATGCGCGTGGTCAAGAGCTATGTGCGCGAAGACTTTGAGAAGGAGAAGTTCGCGACCGCCGCGCGCGACGTCCAGATGGACTTCACCCGCGCCGAGAAGCTGCTCGCCTTTAACAACCCCATGATGAACATCTGCGTCAACGGCGCGTTTGTCGTCATCATCTACC
Organism: uncultured Collinsella sp.; assembly: GCA_900546475.1. Classification (GTDB taxonomy): domain Bacteria; phylum Actinomycetota; class Coriobacteriia; order Coriobacteriales; family Coriobacteriaceae; genus Collinsella. The sequence goes on along the minus strand of URDI01000015.1, from coordinate 3,056 downwards.
TGGGCTCCAAGCTCATCATCACGAGCCAGGGCACGCTGTTCGACGTGGGCCAGCTCTCCTCGACCTTTACCTATGGTTTCCAGATTCTCATGAGCCTGATGCAGCTGTCGATGATCTTTGTCATGGTGACCATGGCCGACGAATCGGCACACCGCATTGCCGAGGCGCTGGCCGCCGAGCCCACGATCGCCGATCCCGCCGAGCCCGTGCTCGAGGTTGCCGACGGTTCCATCGACTTTGACCACGTGAGCTTTAAGTATTCCAAGCATGCGAAGCGCCAGGCGCTCGACGATATCGACCTGCACATTACGAGCGGCGAGACCATCGGCATCATCGGCGGCACCGGCTCGGCCAAGTCCACGCTCGTTAACCTCATCGCCCGCCTGTACGACACCACCGAAGGCGCTGTGCGCGTGGGCGGCGTGGACGTGCGCGACTACGACCTGGACGCGCTGCGTCACCAGGTCGCCATGGTGCTGCAGAAAAACGTGCTGTTTAGCGGCACCGTCGCCGAGAACCTGCGTTGGGGCGACCCGAACGCCACCGACGAGGAAGTCCGCGAGGCGGCGCATCTGGCCTGCGCCGACGAGTTTGTCGACGGTTTCCCCAAGGGCTACGACACCTGGATCGAACAGGGCGGCTCTAATGTTTCGGGCGGTCAGAAGCAGCGCCTGTGCATTGCACGCGCCCTGCTGCGTCGCCCCAAGATCTTGATCCTGGACGACTCCACCAGCGCCGTCGACACCAAGACTGACGCCAAGATTCGCGCAGGTCTGGCAAGTTATCTGCCCAACACGACCAAGCTCATCATCGCCCAGCGCATCAGCTCCGTGCAGGACGCAGACCGCATCATTGTCATGGAGGGCGGCCGCATCGCACAGATCGGCAACCACGAAGAGCTGCTCAAGACGAGCGAGATCTACCGCGAGACCTTTACCTCTCAAAACAAGATGTCTGCCGAGGGCGAAGGGGCCGTCGAGGCCGACACCGAGGCATCCGCAACGCAAGCTCAGACCCAGGAAGGAGGCGAGGCCCATGAGTAAGGCAACGACCGCCGAGCGCGCGCTCAACCGCAAGGGCGGCACCATGTCGCGCCTCATCAAGACGCTCTTTGGCTTCTATCCCGTGCTTTTGCCCCTCGTCGTCGCCGGCGTGGTGCTCTGCGCCATCATCAACTCCATCGGCGCGACCTTCCTGCAGAGCGCCCTGCAAATTATTGGCGAATCGTGGCAGTCGGGCGATTGGGAAGCCGCGCAGCCCAAAATCGCACAGCTCGTGACCACCCTCGCCTGCATCTACGGCGTCGGCGTCCTGTCCTCGCTCTTCTGGAACCGCGCCATGGCTATCGTCACGCAGGGCTCGCTGGAGAAGCTGCGCGAGATGATGTTCAACCGCATGCAGGACCTGCCGATCCGCTACTTCGACACGCACCAGCGCGGCGATATCATGAGCCACTACACCAACGACATCGACACGCTGCGTCAGATGATCAGCCAGTCGCTGCCCAACCTGCTCATGACGATCATCATCATCGTCACGGTGTTCTTTATCATGCTGTACTACAGCGTGTGGATGTGCCTGGTCATCATCGCCGGCGTCGCCTTTATGACCTTTATGACCAAGCTGCTCGGCTCCAACTCCGCGCGCTTCTTCATTGCGCAGCAGACCGAGCTCGGCGTGGTCGAGGGCCATATCGAGGAGGTCATGAACGGCCAGAAGGTCGTCAAGGCGTTCTGCCACGAGTCTGCCGCCGAGGCCGATTTTGACGAGCGCAACGAAAAGCTCTTCGAGGTCTCCCAGAAGGCCAACATGTACGCCAACATCCTCATGCCCATCCTTATGAACCTGGGCAACCTGCTCTACGTGCTGGTCGCACTGGCGGGCGGCATTTTCCTGGCGCTGGGCGTGCCCAACCTGAGCATCTCGGGCATGGCGCTGTCCATCGCCGTCGTGGTGCCGTTCCTCAACATGACCAAGCAGTTCTGCGGACAGATCGGCCAGATCTCGCAGCAGATCAACGCCGTGGTCATGGGCCTCGCCGGCGCCGACCGCATCTTTGAGCTCATCGACGAGAAGCCCGAGGCCGACGAAGGCTACGTGACGCTCGTCAACGCACAGGTGAACCCCGAGACTTGGGAGTTCGAGGAGGCTGACCACCACACCGGCATGTGGGCGTGGAAACATCCGCACCGCGCAACCGGCGAGATCGAGTACGTCCCGCTGCGCGGCGACTTGGTCATGGACAACGTCGACTTTGGCTACACCCCCGACCACGAGGTCCTGCACGGCGTGTCCGTGTTTGCCGAGCCGGGTCAGAAGGTCGCGTTTGTCGGCGCCACCGGTGCCGGTAAGACGACCATCACCAACCTCATCAACCGCTTCTATGACATCGCCGACGGCAAGATTCGCTACGACGGCATCAACGTCAATAAGATCCGCAAGGCCGATCTGCGCCGCTCGCTGGGCGTCGTGCTGCAGGACGTGAACCTGTTCACCGGCACCGTGATGGACAACATCCGCTATGGCAACCTGGATGCGACCGACGAGGAGTGCATCGCGGCGGCCAAGCTCGCGGGCGCAGACGACTTTATCACCCGCCTGCCCGACGGCTACGACACGATGCTCACCGGCAACGGCGCACAGCTGTCGCAGGGCCAGCGCCAGCTGATCTCGATCGCCCGCGCCGCCGTCGCCGATCCGCCGGCGATGATTCTAGACGAGGCCACGAGCTCCATCGACACCCGCACCGAGGCCATCGTGCAGGCGGGCATGGATAAGCTCATGGAGGGCCGCACGACGTTTGTCATCGCACACCGCCTGTCCACCGTGCGCAACTCCGACGCGATCATCTGTCTGGACCACGGCCGTATCATCGAGCGCGGCAACCACGACGAGCTGATCGCCAAGCGCGGGTACTACTACCAGCTGTACACGGGTGCGTTTGAGCTGGAGTAGGAACGGTTACTGACGGAGGGTGCCCCGGGGCGTCGGGGTAATTCCTCCGTGCTCAAACATTCTCGCTGCGCTGCGAAACTGCGCGCGGGACGATATAGGCG
>URDI01000014.1:0-42419 GCA_900546475.1 uncultured Collinsella sp. | reverse complement strand
GCCTCTCCTGCAGGCGGCGGTTGCACTTCGCGGCGTGCCTCGACACGGCCGGCGCGGCCCCGTGCCCGGGCCTCGGCCTCTTGGGGTGCTATGACCTGGGCGAGGTGACCGGGACGGGCGGCGAGGTGTTCGGGAACATCGTGGAGGAGCGCTTGGGCGATGCGCGGATTCGAAAGGACGCGCAATGGCGTGGACTGGGGGTGGTTCCCCGACCCGTGGCGCTTCGTGAGGTGCGGCTGGGAGCCGGGTGCCCGGCGGCTGATCCTCTTCCAAGAGCTCTCCGCCAACCGCAAGACGCCCGCCGAGACGGGCTAGATGATGGTGGGCGCATTGGCCTTCTCCGATAAGACGGGTGAGGAGCCGTACCTTCACAACGAGTTGATATGGTGCGACGACACGCCGGACGGGAAGCAGCCGATGGCGGTGTACCAGCGGGAGTACGGGCTTCAGGCGCGACCGGCGAGAAAGTCGCGGATGCGGAAGCTGAGCTACGAGTGACTGGCGGGGCTCCGGGAGATCGTGATAGACCTGGTGAGGTGCCCGCTCGCCTACGAGGAGTTCACCCTGAAGGAGTACATGAGGGAGCGCGACGGCAGCTGGATCGACGAGATACCCGACGGCAACGACCACTGCATCGACGCGGTGAGGTGCGCCGTGATGGACGACGTGCTCAGGGGGTGATGGCCGTGGGTTTCTCAACATTCGCCTTCAACGGAGCCCTGCTTGGCGTGGGATGCCGTGGGCTTCTCGACCTTCTCAACATGTACTCCGAAAGATTGGAAACGGAGGGGGCCTATGCAGCAGTGGGGATGGGCTGCTCGGCGGCTTTTCTTCACCTTCAAATGCTAAACGACCATAGGAGGCTTACATGAGCGTGGATGACGCGCGGGAGCATTGGGTGCCGGGACACGTGAGGAATTACTTGGAGGGGCATGGCTTCCGGCTTCCTTTGGAGGACATGGAACCGTACATCGCCGAATGGGACGGCTGGATGAGGGCGGTGGGCTCGTTCTACGACTATCGAGACACCGATGCCTTTGGGCGGGTGTACGAGGTGCACCGGCGCTCGATGATGCCTGCCATGCGGGTGTGCCGGGAGTTGGGCTCTCTCCTCCTTGACGAAAAGGCGCAGGTGGTTTGCGACGACCAGCGAGCGACCGAGTTTCTCGACAGATGCTTTGCCGGATGCGGCTTCACGAGCAGAGCCCAGGAGGCGGTGATGCGAGCGTTCGGGCTCGGAACGGGCGCGTTCAGCGTGTGACTCGACCTTGAACGCAAGGTTGCGAAGGTTCGACACTACGACGCGCGCATGGTGGTTCGTCTCCATGGGATGCTGCGGGCGTGACGGAGTGCGCGTTCGTGACGAGGGGGTATCCGCAGGGTGCTGCAGTTGACCACCTCCAGATGCACCTCTTGGGTGACGACGGGTCTTATCGCATAGAGACGGTTTGCTTTGACCATGAGGGAAGGACGCTCGACGTCCCGGAGGGTGGCCGGCCTTGTTGACACGGGGTCTGTCTTCCCGACCTTCGGAATCGTAAAGCCTGCCGTGCCGAATACCCGAGTGGACTGTTCGCCTTGCGGCCAAAGCGTGTTCGCGGACGCCGTGGACGCCATTCAGTCGGTGGGCCCGCCTTCGATGCCCTTATCAACGAGATCGACGCAGGCAAGATACGCGTCTTCCTCTCCGACGTCATGTTCGACCAAGGGAAGGGCTCCGACGGCGGGCGCGTGCCGATTCCCTTTGGACGGGGCGACTGCACCGTCTTCCGCAAGGTGATGAGCACCGAGGACACGATCCAAGAGTTCGATTCGGCGCTCAGGACCGACTCACAGGCTCAGGCTCTGCGATTGGCCCTCCAAGTGCTGGGCGACCTCTGCGGGTTCGGCATCAGCTACTTCGACTTCGACAGCTCGGGCTATGTGAAGACCGCGACCGAGGTCTCGTCCGACAACTCGGCCCTCATGCGCAACGTGCGCAAGCACGAGAACGCGCTGCAGGGCGCGATCGTCAACACGAGCCGGGCACTTCTGGCCTGTTCCCGTGCGCTCGGCGAAGACATTCCGGACGAAGGCTGCGTGCAGGTGCAGTTTGATGACTCGATTGTGCAGGACACCGAGGCCGAGAAGCGCCAGGACATGGCCGAGATCGCGGCGGGGCTCATGGGTGCCTGGGAGTACCGGATGCGTTGGTATGGGGAGGACAAGGAGACGGCGAAGTTGCGCGCGGGTGGCGTGCCTTACCCGGCCTCGTCCTCCTTGGGCCAGACTTGCTTGTAGCGTTTCCACGCCTTGACGGGCGGCTGCCTGCGCTCCGGGTCGTACGGCGAGTAGAAGACGAGGTAGTCGTCGTAGAGGCTCGCGTACCACCAGTCGCGGAAGCGCCCGTTCTCGTGGTTGAAGACCTCGTGCTGCATGATCTCGAACGAGAGGGGTGGCAGGTTCTCGTGCGCGACGTCTTCGTTCCAGAAGGCGTACTCGGGGGCTCCCTTGTGCTCATGGGCGTAGGTGAAGTGGCTATCGACCTCGTTGAATAGAAGATTGTTGTAGATGATGCCGTCCGCGTGTGCCATCTCCGCGAGATCTTCGGGCGGGGCGTCGGTCGCTATGCGGCGCATGCAGCGCGTCACCGGGTCGTTCCAACCGTCGAACACCATCATGCGGTCGCATATGTCGCACTTCCACATGTTGGTGCTCGCGCCGGGCGTGGACTCGAACGAGAAGAAGGTCGTGTCGCTGTGGTGCTGATTGAGGCTGGAGGAGGAAATGAACCCGTTCTCCATCTCGTCGCCGTTGCAGCAGTTCGAGATGCTGTTGCCGCAGGGGCATGCAAGGTAGGCCACGTAGCTTCTCCGTTCCAGTAGCGATGTGGCTAGTCTAGCCGATTCCAGCGGCGTTTCGGGGTGGAATGCCGGTCGGGGTAGCTTGCGGGCGCGTAGCGGCTTGCGTGGGGCCGTCTGCAGGTGGATTGGCTGTGCTTGGCATGCGGCGCATGAGGGAGCATTGCCGCGAAGGCGTGAGGGTCGCTGATAGTCGCACAGGGCGCGTTTGGGTCACGGGTAGCGTGGGGCCGCTGCCATGGGCGCGACCGGGCCGGCGGAGGCGTCTGGAGCGCACGCGGCCACGACGCGGACGAACCCTCGACGAGCAGCGTCGAGCCTGGCCGGCCTCCGGCCGCGGGGCGGCTGAAAAGGTTAAACGCTGGCGAGGATGGGACGGAATTGCAGGAGCGGCGTTGGCTTTTCGCTCTGGCGAGTCTCTAGTAGTCACCCTTCTAATCGGCTTCGGACTCACTTGGGTGTTCCGGCTGTCCGGGCTGGGTAGTAAAATACACCGGTGGATTGGAGCAGGATGACGATACGGTACATTGGTTCAAAAGCTCGCCTAGCTGAGGCGATTCTCGATATTGTTGGGTCGCCTAGCGGCTATTCAGGCCGTTTTGTCGACGGTTTCTGTGGCACCGGCGTCGTTGCGCGCACCGCTGCCCTTCGCGGTTGGAACGTTGATTGCAACGATACGCTGCTTTCAGCCGCTATGATTACTGAGGCCTCACTTCTTTGCGGTTCTGAGCTTAATTTCAAGGAGCTCGGTTCGTATGAGTCGGCTATTGAAAGACTCAACGCCTGTGCTCCGAGCGACGGCTATATCTGGCGAACCTACAGTCCTGCTTCCGCTGCCTTTTGTCCGCACGAGAGAAGGTACTTTACGGAACACAATGCCCGCCGAATTGATGGCGCCCGTAATCTCATTGCCGAATGGCGGGATTCCGGCGTCATTGGGGGTGTTGAGGAGACGCTCCTCGTTGCTGATGTCATTGAGGCTTCGAACTCCATTGCCAATATTGCTGGTACATATGGATGCTTCTTAAAGAGGTGGACTCAACAGTCGTATGGCGCTTTTTCGGTAAGGCCGCGCGAGCTTCTATCCTCTTCGATAGGGCATCGGGTTCAGGTTGGTGACGTGTTTTCACTTAAAGTATCTCCCGGCGATACGGTCTACCTCGACCCTCCCTACACTAAGCGACAGTACGCCTCCTACTATCACATTCCCGAAACCATCGCGTATCATGATGAGCCGAAGGTTGAGGGCGTTGCCGGCCTTCGCCCGTGGAAACACATGGCATCGCCTTTCTGCTACAAGACGAAGGCTCTCAGGGCGCTTTGTGACTGCGTAGGCGGGCTGGACTCACGCCGTATCTTCCTCTCGTACAGCTCGCAGGGGCATGTGGCGCTCGATGATTTGCTTGATGGCCTGTCGGAGCTCGGCAAAGTTGATGTTTATGAGCTTGGCGAGATTGGGAGGTATAGGCCCAACAAGACCGCCGCTGAAACTGGAGCGGTGGTCGCTGAATATCTGATTGAGATTGATAAGGATTAAAGGGACTTAGGCTGTGGCTCATCCGGACACGACAGAGAAAAAGCGATTGCTCGCCGCCAGTGCCGTCATTGCTGACGCTACCTCTGGACTCAACAACTATGCCGAGGCAAAACTTACGCTTCTTGAGTACGTATCCTGCAGTTATTCCGGAATCAGCATCACAGACTACTTCCGCGTTACGGGCTATACCCCTGCGTTCGAGCCTGCGAATGAAACTGTATCCAAACTGCGCGTTGAGATCGACGCATGTGGCATAGCCTACCCTGTGGCGCTTTCTGCCCTTGCGCGAATTGATCTAGACGAGCTGGAGACGAAGAAAAAAGGCTCCGTCTATACCGACTTTAGGCTTGCGGCTTATCTCGCTCAAACCGTCATGCCAGGATATTCTGGCGGCGCCATACTTGACCCCTCCTGTGGTTCCTCAATCCTTCTCGCGGCCTGCGCTGATTATCTGCGCCAAGCCGGTGCGGATGCGTCGAGCTTTGTTTCCTCGTCCTTGTTTGGCGTAGATCTGGAACCGCTTGCTATTAGGGGCTCGATTCTCGCGCTGGCCTCCTTGCTGTGCGACTCGGCCTGCCTTTCCGTCCTGATCTCTCACTTTGTATGCGCCGACAGCCTTGAACGGGGAGCGGGCTTACTCGCGGCATTCGGGGTAAAGGGCTTCGCGCTCGTAGTGGGCAACCCCCCCATGGGAACGCGTGAGGCCTTCGAGAAGTGAATTTGCTCGAGCTCAGGGCGTCGACGCTCGCTATGGCGAGTCTATAGAGAAAATGCCCGAAGGTTATGAGGGGCACCGCGATGAAAGCCGCGCCAAATCACGGTCCATCGCCAATGCGTATGGCCTCAAGGGTGGCATAGATTTGTATCAAGCATTCCTAGCTCTAAGCGTTGAGCTTTGCAGCCGAGGGGGAACCATTGCGCTCTACCTCCCTGCAGGCCTGATTCGCTCCAAGGGGCTTGCTGATGCTCGTGAAATGATTGCCGACAGCTTCGGCAGGGTTGGTATTTCCATCTTCATGAACCGCGCCAAATTCTTTTCCATCGACTCACGCTTCAAGTTCGTTTTGGCGGTGCTCGCTGGAAACGACGAAGGCAATTCACGCCGCAGCATTGAATATCTCTATTGCGACGCAGATGATGTGGGCGTGGGTACTGTCTCTACTCTTGAGTTGGGACGAGACTTCTTTTGCGATTCGTCTCGGGAGCTTGGTGCTCCCGAGGTGAGAACGGCCGAAGAAGCCGCGTTGCTTCGACGAGCCTGGGGGCAAAGCGATCGCATGGCCGAACATGAGCTATTCTCCAGCGTTGCTCCCGTGAGAGAGCTCGATATGACTTTGGACCGCTCTCTTTTTCAAAAGAAGGCTGAACCGGGTAGCGGGCTCATGCCGCTCATCGAGGGGCGCATGGTCTCGCCCTACCGTTGTGGGTGCAAGCAATACGTTTCTGGAGAAGGCAGGTCGGCCAAGTGGAAGGTCGTCCCTCCCGGAAGCAGCAGGATTAAGCCTCAGTTTTATGTCTCTAAAGACGATACGAGTTCGTCTCTACGCGAGAGGACAAGTAAAGCTCGCGTCGGGTATTGCGACATAGCCGGACAAACCAACGAACGCGCAATGCAGGCTGCTCTTATTCCAGCTGAATGCGTCTGCGGGAACAAGGTGCCGACACTTCTCTTTAACGACATGGATGTTGCTTTCCTCTGGCTAGGGATAGCCAACTCTTTTGTTTTTGATTGGCTGGTCAGACGATACATCACTACGACCATAAACTTCTTCATCTTAGAGAACCTTCCGTTTCCACGCATTGACCTGAAGGACACTACGGGCTCTCAGATTGTTGACGCCGTTAGAGAGCTGATCGAGCTAAAAGACGGCGATGCCGGGTGGAGCAATGAAGAGAACTGGCAGTGCGCGTGCCTGCGAGGCGAGATAGATGCTCTTGTTTTGCGCGCATACGGACTTGGTCCCAGCGACTTCGAACTCATCGTTAATGATTTCCCCCTTGTCGATCGAGTTAACGCTGCTTTCTCTCGAGGTCATAGACCTACCTTTGATTTGATCAGACACTACTTAAGCGGCGAATGCGAATACTTGGAACGCGCACGAGAGGCGTGGGCACATGGGGCTCTGCCCTATGTGCCCAACGAGCATTTGCGTCAGTTGACAAGGGCGGAAGGTAAGGAGGTTTGATGTGAGCGTCGTTGAGGTCTTGTGCCACGAGATGCGCCCTGCGGATATATTGAAGATTAAAGCAGAGTCCAACAACGCGAATACGGGTGGTGGCGCACGTGACCTGCGCTTCAGATTGGAGTTTGCCCCTTGCCTCGACAGGTTCTTTCCTGTCGAGATAGTTCACGAGAGGAATACCCCCTACAAAATCGCTGAGTTCGAGCACCTCGGAGCAGACAAGACGCGCACCGTAGAAACCGTTCGTTACGCGTTTAAGCCGACAAACTCTAGGCCAACAGAAGTTAGGATTGCCCAAATCAATAAGCTTAACTTCTTTCTTGACCTTCCTGATATTGCCGAGGGTGATGGCATGCTGTTCATGGCTTTCATCCGAAGTCTAGTGGGCTCTCGCAAGCTCAGTACTTGACTGAGAAGCAGATCAGCCATCCTAGAAGCAATAAGATTATCGCTGCGGCAATGTATGAGGCGATAGAAGAGAAGCACGGAAACGATGCCGTTGTGTTTTCAGTTGACTTGGTGTGAGGTGAGAGAATGCAAGAACAGCTCATGATGGAAGCCAAAAGGGTTTTGAGGATGCTTGCCGATGACAAGAATGTTCTCTTGACGGGGGCGCCTGCGACCGGCAAGACTACTCTGCTTAATATGGCCGAACATCTCTTCCTTGAGAGAGGAGAGACCACCGTAGACCCCTATGGAGCTGCCGCTTTTCCCATTGCGAGCGCCTCTGACGAGGGTGCTTTCCCCGGCGGAGGGTGTAGCAACCGCAAGGTATTTAGGACGACATTTCATCAAGGGACTCGGTACAGGGATTTTGTTCGCGGCATCGTCCCCGTCCCAGACGCGAGCACGGTCAAGTTTGAGGTCTCCAAAGGATTGCTTTGGCAGGCATCAGAGTTTGCAAAGCAGTCTGACTCTGCTGCGCTTCTCATCATTGATGAGATCAATCGTGGCCCAGCCGTCAGCATTTTCGGGGATATGATTTCAGCTTTCGAGGCCGACAAGCGCTTAGACGACGATGGTGGGATCATCGCTGGGAAGACCGTCACCGTTCAGATACTCAACGACAAGGCCGAGCTTGAGGACTATCAACTCCCAAGCAGGCTATATATCCTTGCCGCCATGAATCAGGCCGATTCTTCCGTGGAACCCATGGACGCTGCGTTTATGCGTAGATGGAAGAGGGTCAAGATCTGTCCGAACATCGCCGGACTTTGCCTTTACTTTGGGATTGATGATCCAGGAGGCGATTTCCCAGATGAACCTGCGAGTGCGGCGGACGTTTACGGACTCGCCGCTCATGCCCTCACCGTCATCAACTATAAAATTCGGTTAGGTCGAGGAGAGGATTACCAGCTTGGGCAGGGCGTGTTCATGAAGCTTCCCTCAAGCGAGCTGCCTAGAGACGTCTCGGGCGCTCTTCGCTATATTGCCGAGTGCTGGCCTGTTGTGGACGCCCACATCGAAGAGGTTTTCTTCAACGACAAGGAGGCCATAGCCGAAGTCCTCAATGCGGGTGCGGAGTCTTTCTTCGGGCTTAAGAGCTCCACCTTTGCGGGAAGGCAAGTCATCACAATCGAAAAAGCCGACATTGATGAGAGCAATGTGTACACAATGATGCTCTCGCTTGTGAGGTAAGCCTTGGCCCGAATTGTTCTGATAGAGGACAAGCCCTACAAGGAGCCGATACCCAGTTTAGCCATTCGGCTGGGCATTGAACCCTATGATCTGATGAGCTGCCTCTCGGCTGCAGATGCCTATCTCTGCAAACGTCTATCTCTTAATGGCTCGCTTCATATCGAGCGTAACAGGTTCTCGTTTGAGCGGGTTGCCGGGATATTTCCGGTCTGCGATCAACTTGAGATAGAGGTCGTTCCCAAGTTCATGGACGGGAACGAGGCTTGGCGCGCTGACTTTTTGCTTCTCCTTGCCAGGACGAAGTGGGGGCTTTTGGCTGAGCGACAGATGATAAGCACGACGCGAAGCAAGGACAGGGGCATTAGCGATGCGCTCGCCATGGTATTTCTCTCGATGTTCGACTCTGTTTCCCATGTGCCCATACGCACCTATCGCCGCAAGCAGATACGGCAGTTTGAAATTGAGGGCGACCTCTTTGAGGAAAGCGTTGTCCTTCCGGAAAGGGATGGATTTCTGCAGGACGTTACGGAGTTCACAAGGCAAAACATCTACAACGCCGTAATTGTTGAAGTGACAAGGCTGCTCATTAATAGCGTGACGGACTTTGATTTGAAGTCCAGGTTGATTAGAGTAGCCACTCAACTTGGTGGGCAATCGAGGCTCGACGCCGCCCCGCCACGGAGTGTGCCCTCACGATTCAGGGGCTGGCAAGATCTGTATAGCCTCTGCATTGATATCCTCGATGGCTATGGCATTGACTACATAAGCCAAGGTGAAATGCTTAGTCCGGGCTTTGTCGTACGCACCTCGGATGCTTGGGAAGAATTCCTGCGGCAAGCTTTGGTCGCCGGCCTTAAAGATTGCCGTGTCGCCTTCCAAGAGAAGCATCCATTTGCTCGGAGGGATGCAGCGGTCATGAAGGTCAGGCCGGACTATATCCTGCGGACACCCGATGGCCATGCTTTGTTGGTCGACGCAAAGTACAAATCTCATGACGCGAGTGTCGGCACGATTTCAAACTCAGATGTCTACGAAGGCCGAGCGTTCATGGAAGCGACTGGGATTCAAAGGCTCGTTCTCTTATATCCGTATGGAAGCCCTGTTGGCGGCGGGCATTTTGCCGAATTCCAGCATGTTAGGGATGATGGCTGGGATATTTATGGGGTCAGGGTGCATCCGGGACTCATTGCCTCGGGCGGCTTGAGCGTCTTTGGAGAAGAGATCGGGCAGTTCATGCGGGGTTATTTGAAAGACTCTGTTGCACAGTAGCCGCTTCAGATACAAGGCCCCCATTGCTATAGCTTGAAGTACAACTCAAAATTGACCTCATAAATCAATATTGACCTGAGAGATCAATTGCAATATCCTTCTACCAAAGGAGGTGGCGATGGATATCGAGTATGCGAGCAAGTCGCTTGAGAAGAGTCTGAAGGACCAGAGGTCGATAACGAGGAACTACGGCAAGATCGCCAAGAACCTCATTCATCGTCTTTCTGACCTGCGGGTCGCGAATGACCTTTCGGAGATTACCCATCTGCCGCCGCCGCGCAGGCACAAGCTGTCCGGCAACTTCGAGGGCTGTTGGGGAATCGACCTCAGCAAGAACATGAGGCTGGTCGTCCGCCCTGTCGGAGAGTTCGATCCGGATGACCTCACGACGATCACGAGCGTCTGTATCGTGGATATACAGGACTACCACTGAGCTAGGAGAGGAGAAGATAGCAATGAGTGATTTCATTGTCGCGCCCGGCGAGATTATCAAGGAGTACCTTGACGCGCGCGGCCTGACCCAAAAGGAAGTTTCGAAGCGCACCGGCGTGAGCGAGCGCCATCTCTCCCAGCTTCTGAACGGGAAGACCAGGCTTACCGAGGACATGGCCCTGAAGCTCGAGAAGGTCATGCCCGACGTTCCTGCGAGCTTTTGGCTCAACTACGAGGTCAAGTATCAGGAGTACCTTGCTCGCGAGCGCGAGGAGGCGCATTTGGAGGAACTTGACCTCAAGGAGATTGCCAAGAGGTTCCACTTCAAGGAAGCTTTTGGGCGTGCGAGTGGTATGTCCCTCGTTGAGCAGGCTACCGCGATGCTTAAGATTCTTGGCATCACAGACTTTGAGCGCTACGGGAACGCCGTCCCTGACGGTATTGAATTCATGCAGGATGGCGGCGATTCTGAGGCGGTTGTGGTGTGGCTCGGGCTCTGCAAGGAAGAGATTGAGGACCAGAACGATACCAAAAACGCCCCGGTGTACTCCAAGGATGCTTTCGTTGATGCACTTTCCTATCTGAAGGATGTGGCTTCAAACACGGATTTTATGGCATCGCTGAAGAGCTGCCGCATGCTGCTCAACTCAGTTGGCGTTTACTTGGTGTACAGGCCGGCTATCGCCAACGCAAAGGTTCGCGGCGCTCTCACATACTATCTCGGGCGTCCGACAATCTACATCAGCGGACGCTACAAGACTCACGGTGATGCTTGGTTTGCAATTGCGCATGAGATTGGCCACCTCCTCGATGGATTGGGCCAGAGGGGCGCAGAGATCTCCATTGACGACCCAAAGCTCAAGAGCTCTGACGAGGACGATGAACGTGCCAATGCGTATGCGAGGAAGTTCTTTGTAGACGAGGATGACTACCGGGCGTTTGCGGCTGCGGGCGATTTTTCCAGCGCCGCCGTGAAGGGCTTTGCGGCCTCTCAGGGGACGCCTCCGGGCATCGTCGTTGCCTTCCTGCAGCATGACGGCTTTGTGCCGTTTGCTGAACTGAACGACTTGAAGGATCGCTTCAACTAGGGGGTGGAGCCGTGTACGTGATCGACATAAAGAATCGGCAAAGCGAGTTCGCAGCGATGAAGATTCTTCAGGAAAAAGGCCTGCTGCGTAGCGACATGATCCCCTTGGTAGAGGTCATTCAAGAGAAGTTAACCTACGACGATAAGATCGACCCGTTCACCGGCGAAATCGTTCGAGAAGAGAAGATCTGCAAGGGCGGGAGAATTATCCACCGAGCAATAAAGGACATGTCCTCTCCGCACGATGTTACGCTTGAGAAGGTTGTCCAGCTGTTTCCCAACCGTCCCGTATTGGTCGACTACTTCAGGTGCGACCTTAACAGGTACCGTTATAAGCCTGATAAGATTCCCCTCGTCATTCAGCTCAATAGAGACCTCGGCCTATACAAGACCAAGGTCCTTGGAATCGCTGCGTACCCAAACTTGATTCCCGTCATCACGGTTAAGCGTGACATTGACGCGCTGAAGCCCGGTGAGGTTGTGGCGCTTGCGGGCCAATTAAGGGCGGATAATCCGGCTCAGCAAATTGCGATTCGCATCGATGACCTTGGGGGCTATGAAAGTGCGGTCAAACAGGTTCTGCGGGCGGACGATTTCCTTCTGTATGATTTCAACGAACAGCCGATTCGCTCGAAGCCAATAGAGTGTATGCAGCTTCGGCGTCTCAATCTCCCTGCGCAGCTCATCGCGCTTTGCTCCCCAAGGGCGCGAAGCGCCACTGGCAGAGATTTTCCCAATGGGGATTACGCCAACATCATCAATAATGTACACCTTGACACCTTTGCAAACTATGGCTTCCAAGGTGTCGGTGATTATGGTGGACTCCGTGACAAACTTCCAGAAGGAGGGACCAACAAAGGCCGTGCCCTTGCCGTTCTTTATGATGGTTCCAGGAACGAATTCAAAACCTTCGTGAACGATGACTATGATCGCGGCCCGAGCGGCTACCAGGATATCATCCCTGATATTCTGGCCGACGCCACGCTCAACCCCAAAGGAAACTGCGTTGCCCTTGGCATTGTTGCAGAGAAATACGCCCAAGGCACGCAGAGCACCTTCGCCGAGTGGATTAAGTACACGCTTATCCGCTATATACAGCAGCTGTCAGAATCTTCGAGGGTGTTTCAGTAGACAATCCCCGGCTCTAGCCTGTTGCGGTAGAACCATTCGTAGTCGATGCCGAAAACCTGCGGCTTCACTTTGCAGAAGTGCTCCCAGTAGGCGCCATAACGCTGCTTGAGGTAGGCCTTGAACAGGCGGTTGATTTTGGCTTGGCCGTTCTCGGCGAGGCACTCCTGGACAATGGCGGGTTTTGACATGCCCTTGCCGCTGATGCCGAAGGTCTCGCAGAGGGCGCGCTTGGGCATGACCATGAGCTGCTTCTCGGAGTCCAAGTCTGTGCTCTTGATGGCCCTGCGCTGCGCCTTGAAGTGGTAAGAGCCGTCCCTTGCGTCTTGCCTGTAGGAGTAAATCCCGCAGGCATCGGGGACGTAGCTCGGGAGCTCCTGCCAGCGCTTCTCGGACGTCACGACGTAGACGGTCTCGAACACGTCGAAGTAGTCGCTCAGCTGGCCTTCGAGCCGGTCGAACGTGTCGAGGTCGGTCTTGATCTCGTAGGCGGCACTGTGGCCATTGACCTTGCACATATCCACGCGGCTGTTGCCGATGGGCAGCTCGAAGATGGAGATGTTTGCCGGGTTTAGCGGGAAGAGCACCTTGTCGATGAAATTAGCCTTGATGGTGGCTTCGTTTGGGTAGTAACCCATCACCAAGTTGTTGATGGTCTTCCGTGCGGCGTATTTGGAATCGAGCACGGGGGCGAAGTCGCCGAGAGCGTCTTGGAGGATGGAGGCGAGCTTGGACTCCGAGAGGACGGTCGAGTACGACTCATAGAGCTGCTTCGCAGTCTCCCTCAGTTCTGTGTCGTCAAGCTGCATGGTCTCCATCTTTACCTCCGATGGGAATCTTACCATGATGACTGAAGAACGCTCCGAGAGTTCGGCGCTCGTAAACCAACGGCTCATATTTGTTCGAGCGCGGCTGCAATGGAGTTCTGTTGCTCGTCTGACTTTGTGGCGCCCGCCTATCTGATCGTATCGAGCAGATAGGCGGGCTTCTTTTGTGTCTGCCGATAGAGCGGAAAGGCGGTTCTCGTGAAGGAGGACTCACATGGCGGGCAGGCGGACGCGACGCAGCAGCAAGCGACGGGCGCGGAAGACCAGGCGGCGCAATGGGAAGTGACGGGCGGCGGCACCGAGGGGGCAACCGCTGGCGATGACTGTCCCCAACGGCTAGTTTGGGCCAACGATTCTTCGGTGTAAAAGACGCACCATGCTTGGGTGGGGGATTGTTATTCGTTTGTAAAGGACATGCCGCGCTTGCGGTAAGGGTCTATCAAATACCCGTAAGAAACCGCAGCTGGCGCGGTTGTCGCACGATCGGGGCCGTATCTTTCCAAACAGCAAAGCGGGCAGGGTGCCCGCGATTCGCATGTATGAAAGGAAGATCATGCTCGATCAGGCTTATTCTCGTCGTCAGTTCCTCGGCCTCGCTGGTGGTCTCGCCAGCATCGTCGGTCTCGGCCTCGTTGGTTGCGGCGGCTCCGGCGCATCCGATGCCGCCGACAAGGGTAGCGCTGCTGCTGCCGAGTCCGTCTCCGGCGAGGTGACCTATGACGGCGCCTCTTCGTTCCAGGCTCTCGTCGAGGCTGCTGCCGAGAAGTTCATGGACGCCAACCCCGACGTCTCCATCTCCGGTTCGGGCAACGGTTCGGGCAAGGGCCTGACCGCTGTCGCCGCCGGCACCGTCACCATCGGTAACTCCGACGTCTTCGCCGAGACCAAGCTCGAGGCCGACCAGGTCAAGAACCTCGTCGACCACGAGGTCGCCGTCGTGGGCATGGGCCCTGTCGTCTCCAAGAACGTCAAGGTCGACGACCTGTCCCTCGAGCAGCTCAAGGGCATCTTCTCCGGCCAGATCACCAACTGGAAGGAGGTCGGCGGCGACGATGCCACCATCGTCGTCCTCAACCGCAAGGCTGGCTCCGGCACCCGCGCCACCTTCGAGGCCGCCGTCTTTGGCGACGAGGCTGTCGACTTTAAGGGCGACGCCGAGCTCGACAAGTCCGGCGACGTCCAGACTCAGATC
This sequence comes from uncultured Collinsella sp., assembly GCA_900546475.1. Classification (GTDB taxonomy): domain Bacteria; phylum Actinomycetota; class Coriobacteriia; order Coriobacteriales; family Coriobacteriaceae; genus Collinsella. The sequence goes on along the minus strand of URDI01000014.1, from coordinate 28,286 downwards.
GCCAGCACCGACAACGCCATCTCCTACCTCGACTTCTCGCACTTCGATGACTCCAAGTTCAACGCCATCAAGGTCGAGGGCGTCGAGCCCAAGAGCGCAAACGTCACCGACGACTCCTTCAAGATCTGGGCTACCGAGCACATGTACTGCGCAAAGGACGCCGACGAGGCCACCAAGGCCTTCCTGGAGTTCATGCTTTCCGACGACGTCCAGGGCAAGCTCGTCGAGGAGCAGGGCTTTATCCCCGTCTCTGCTATGAAGGTCGTCAAGGACGCCAGCGGCAAGGTCTCTGCTAAATAGGTAATCGCCCCTGGAAAGGTTTGCAATGGCAAAACAGCTGCCAAAGCGCGACCTTGAGAACGTGGGCCTGGGCGTCACGGGCGCGTGCGTAGCGCTCGTGACGCTTGTCGTTGCCGCGCTCATCTTCATGGTCGCCCAAAAGGGCCTCTCGGCTTTTCTCAAGGACGGCGTTTCGGTCGTCGAGTTCTTCACCGGCACCAAGTGGGACCTGGCCAACACAGCCGAAAGCGGCCTGCCCTATACCGGCGCCCTGCCCCTGATCGTCACCTCGTTTGCGGTCATGGTGCTCTCCACGCTCATCGCACTGCCCATCGCCATCGGTTCTGCCATCTTTGCGGTCGAGATTCAGCCTAAGTTTGGCTCCAAGGTCTTCCAACCACTGATTGAGCTTTTGACCGGCATTCCCTCGGTCGTCTTTGGCCTGATCGGTTTCCACGTGGTCGTCGGCCTTATGAAGAGCGTTTTCCACGTGAGCACGGGTCTGGGCATCTTGCCCGGCGCCATCGTGCTGGCTGTCATGATCCTGCCGACGATGACCACCCTTTCGGTCGATGGCCTGCGTGCCGTGCCCGACAGCTACCGTCAGGGTTCGCTCGCGCTGGGATATACCCGCTGGCAGACCATCTGGCACGTGGTGCTCAAGTCCGCCATGCCGTCGCTCATGACCGCAGCCATCCTTGGCATGACCCGCGCCTTTGGCGAGACGCTCGCCGTGCGCATGGTGATCGGCGGTATCGAGGCCATGCCGACGTCGCTGCTGTCGCCGGCGTCCACCATCACCACCACGCTCACCACGTCCATGGCGGTCTATGCCGAGGGCTCGGCCCAGGACGATGTCCTGTGGGCGCTCGGTTTGCTGCTGATGGGCATGAGCCTCATCTTCATCCTGATCATCCATCTCATTGGCCGCAAGGGGGCGAAGGCTCGTGGCTAGCATGCGCATCCATATCGACGAGGCGAGACTCGGGCGTGTCCAAAAGCAGGACCGCATCGCCACGGGCGTGCTGACGGCAATTGTCGCCATCGTCATGCTCATCGTCGTCTCCATGGTGGCCTACATCCTGTTCGAGGGCATCTCGACGCTGTTCCAACCGGGCTTCCTCACGCAGCCCGCGCGCGCCAACGGAACCCAGGGCGGCGTGCTCTACCAGCTGTTCGACTCGTTCTACCTGCTGCTGATCACCTTAGGTATATCGGTGCCCATCAGCCTGGGCGGCGCGGTGTTCTTGGTTGAGTACGCGCCGGACGGACCCATCCGCGACATCGCCTCCACCGCCATCGAGACGCTGTCCTCGCTGCCTTCCATCGTCGTCGGCATGTTCGGCTTTTTGGTGTTCTCGGTGCAGCTGGGCTGGAAGTATTCCATCATCTCCGGCGCCGTCGCACTCACCATGTTCAACATCCCCATCCTGGTGCGCGTGATCCAGCAGGCGCTCGAGGACGTGCCGCAGGCCCAGCGCGATGCGTGCCTGGCCATGGGCCTCACTCGCTGGGAGGCCACACTGCACATCCTGATTCCCGAGGCCATGCCCGCCATCGTGACCGGCATCGTGCTTTCGGCCGGCCGCGTGTTTGGCGAGGCTGCGGCACTGCTGTTTACCTCGGGCATGAGCTCGCCGGTTCGCCTGAACTTCTTGAGCTTTAACCTGTCGAGTTCCACTTGCGCTTGGAACGTGTTCCGCCCCGGCGAGTCGCTCGCCGTGCACATCTACAAGATCTATGGCGAGGGCAGCCCCGAGGCTCAGCAGATTGTTTGGGGAACCGCGGCGCTGCTGATGATCTGCGTGCTGCTGTTTAACGTAATCGCCCGTATCGTGGGCAAGCAACTGGCAAGGAAGATGACGGCCGAATGAGCGAGATGAATGCAACGCCCGTAACCGAAGCGGCATCGTCCGAGACCCAGGACTTTTTGTCGAGTGTGGGGGAGAGCGAAAAGCGCGTTCGTGTGAGCGGCAAGGCCGTGAGTGACGAGGTCGTGCTCTCCACCAAGGACGTCAACGTGTACTATGGCGACCACCATGCTCTGCACGATACGTCGCTCGACTTTCACAAGGGCGAGATCACGGCGCTCATCGGGCCTTCGGGCTGCGGCAAGTCGACCTTTTTGCGCAGCCTCAACCTGATGAATCGCGAGATTCGCGGCTGCCGCGTGGAGGGCGAGATTAACTACCGCGGGCGCAACATCAATACGCGCCGCGAGAACACCTACGAGCTGCGCCGCTCCATCGGCATGGTGTTTCAGCAGCCCAACCCTTTTCGTAAGTCCATTCGCGACAACATCACGTTTGCGCCCAAGCGCCACGGCATCACCGACCGCGACGAGCTTGATCGCATGGTCGAGGAGAGCCTGCGCGGCGCGGCGCTGTGGCACGAGGTCAAAGACAAGCTCGACAAGAGCGCCTATGCGCTTTCGGGCGGCCAGCAGCAGCGCCTGTGCATCGCGCGCACGTTGGCGCTCAATCCCGACGTGATTCTGTTCGACGAGCCCTGCTCGGCGCTCGACCCCATCTCGACGCTGGCGATCGAGGACCTCATGTCGTCGATCGTGGCCGACCGCACCATCGTTATCGTGACGCACAACATGGAGCAGGCGTCGCGCGTGTCCAACCGTACGGCGTTTTTCTACATGGGCGATATGGTCGAGTACGACGAGACCGACGAGATTTTCCAACGGCCCAAGGATAAGCGGCTGAATGATTACCTCACCGGCATGTTCTCCTAGTCCGGGACATGCTTGAGGCCCGCGGCGGCCACGGTCGCCACGGGACTGATTGGAGAGGCGGGTCATCTCTTGCGGGAGATGGCCCGCCTTTTTGCTCTGCGACCGAAACGACCACCACAAAGGGGACAGGCGCCTTCGTGGTGGTTTGGGGTGGGGCTCGCTGCTATCATGGACAACGTTGAATTTCTACGAAGGAGCAGGGCATATGGCGATTCTTTTGGGATGCGATTCCATCAGCCTAGAGTTTCCCACCAAGCATATTTTCGATAGCGTGACGCTCGGCGTGGGCGAGGGCGACCGCATTGGTATTGTCGGTAAAAACGGCGACGGCAAGTCGACGCTGCTGAGCGTGCTCGCCGGCACGCTGGAACCCGACGACGGACGCGTGACGCACCGCCGCGGCACCACGATCGGACTGCTCGGCCAAAAGGACCAGCTTGTCGACACCGATACCGTGCATCATGCCGTTGTGGGCGACACGCCCGAGTACGAGTGGGCCTCGAGCCCCCGCACGCGCCAGATCCTGGCCGGTCTTATTAGTGATGTGCCCTGGGAGGGTACGGTGGGCGAGCTTTCGGGCGGCCAGCGCCGTCGCGTGGACCTCGCGCGCCTGCTGATCGGCGACTACGACGTGCTCATGCTCGACGAGCCCACCAACCACCTGGACATGCGCACCATCAACTGGCTCGCGCGTCACTTAAAGGCCCGCTGGCAGCGCGGTCAGGGCGCCATGCTCGTGGTCACGCACGACCGCTGGTTCTTGGACGAGGTCTGCACCAGCATGTGGGAGGTCCACGACGGCCAGGTCGATCCCTTCGAGGGCGGCTACTCCGCATATATCCTGCAGCGCGTGGAGCGCGACCGCATGGCCGCGGTTACCGAGGAACGCCGTCGCAACATGGCGCGCAAGGAGCTCGCGTGGCTGAGCCGCGGCGCCCAGGCCCGTTCCACCAAGCCCAAGTTTCGCGTTGAGGCTGCTCGCGAGCTGATCGCCGACGTGCCGCCCGTGCGTGACGAGCTGGAGCTCAAGCGCCTGGCCGTGAGCCGCCTGGGCAAGCAGGTTATCGATGTGGTCGACGTGGACGCCGGCTATGCGGATACCGATGGCGCGCCCAAGCAGGTGCTCAACGACGTGACCTGGCTCATTGGTGCGGGCGACCGCTATGGTCTTTTGGGCGAGAACGGCGCCGGCAAGTCGACTTTGCTCGACGTGATCCAGGGCAAGATCGCGCCCCTGCGCGGCCGCGTGAAGATCGGCCAGACGGTGCGCTTTGGCGTGCTGTCGCAGCAGCTCGAGGAGCTCGAACCCTACATGGGCGACACGATCCGCGAGGTGCTCAGCCACTATAAGAAGTACTACGTCATTGACGGCAAGGAGACTTCACCCGAGAAGCTCTGCGAGCGTCTGGGCTTTACGACGCAGCAGCTCTGGAGCCGCATCGGCGATCTTTCGGGCGGCCAGCGCCGTCGCCTGTCGCTGCTGCTGACGATCCTGGACGAGCCCAACGTGCTCATCCTGGACGAGCCCGGCAACGACCTGGATACCGACATGCTGGCGATTGTCGAGGACTTGCTGGACGGCTGGCCCGGCACGCTGATTCTGGTGACGCACGACCGCTTTTTGATGGAGCGCGTGACCGACCAGCAGTGGGCGCTGCTCGACGGCCACCTGACGCATATGCCCGGCGGCGTCGACCAGTACCTGCGCCTGTGCAACGCCACCGCCGAGGGCGAGCCCGTGGGTGCACCGAGCGCCAAGACCGGTACGTTCGACACCGGTGCCGCGGCGGCTGCGGCCGAAAAGCCCAAGTCGAGCGGTCAGCCCAACGGCCTTTCCAATGCCGAGCGCCAAAAGCTCCGTCGTGAGGTGAGCTCGCTCGAGCGCAAAATGGAAACGCAGCGCGCTCGCGTGGAGGAGGCCGAGGCCGCCATGGTCCAGGTCGATCCCACCAACTACACGGCGCTGGGCGAGCAGCAGGCAAAGATCGACGAGGCCCACGCCGCCATGGACGAGCTGGAGATGGCGTGGCTCGAGGCGAGTGAAAAGCTCGAGGGCGAGGAGTAGGCGAGGATGATCAAGGCCGCGTTTTTTGATATCGACGGCACGCTGCTGAGCTTTGAGACGCACCGGATTCCGGCGTCGGCGCAGCAGGTGCTCGACAGCTTTCACGAGCAGGGGATTGCGTGCGTCATTGCCACGGGTCGCCCGACCTACCAGATGCCCGATTGGCTGTTCGATCTTGGTTGGGATGCGTACATTACGCTTTCGGGCCAGCACTGTTTTGATGCCGAGGGCGTTTACCGTAGCTGCCCGATCGATCCGGACGACGTTGCGGTGATTGTGGACCAGGTGGCCGAGGGGCGCTACGACTCGCTGTGCATGCAGGGCGAGAACTCGTTTGTGAACCGCCTGTCCGAACGCGTGGTGACGGCCGGCAACAACGCGGGGATCGTCTACCACGAGGAGCCGTTTGAGCACGCCTTTGAAGCGCCGGTCTACCAGTTTTGCGCCTTTGTGGATCCTGCCGACGAGCATATCGTGACCGATGCGGTGTCGCATTCGCTCACTACGCGCTGGTGCGACCTGTTCTGCGACATTATTCCCGCTAACGGCGGCAAGGACCTGGGCGTGGCAGCGACGCTGGAGCGCCTGGGTGTCGACGCGAGCGAGACGATCGCCTTTGGCGACGGCGAGAACGACCTGTCGATGTTCTCGGCCGTGGGCACAAGTGTGGCCATGGGCAACGCGCAGGATACCGTGAAGGCCGCAGCGACCTACGTGACGACCGCCGTAGACGACGACGGCATCTACAACGCCGCCAAGCACTTTGGGCTGGTGTAGCTGCGGATTCGGCACTTGGGGACGTTCCTTTTGTGCCGGCAGCTGGGGACACTCCTTGCGGGGTGTGTCCCCGTTTTGTTTTCATCCCGTGCGTTTTGTGAAACACGGTTAACTTTTTAAATAACGTAGTAAGACATGGGCAACTTTTGCGGTAAAGTAAATCAAGCAAAAGTATCCAAAGGCTAACTAGAAGCCATCGCGAAAGGCGGCCCATGGCCCTGCGTGAATCCGGAGAAGACTATCTCGAATCGATCTACGTTCTATCGGAACGTCAGGGCATCGTGCGCTCGATCGACGTTGCCGAATACTTGGGCGTAACCAAAGCAAGCGTCTCTAAAGCCATGGCGGCCTTGGAGAGCACCGGCTACGTGGAGATGGGCAAACGCGACGTGCATCTGACGGAACGCGGTCTTGAGGTTGCCCGTCAAATGTGGGAGCGCCACTGCTTTTTCGTGGGGCTGCTGGAGGATGCGGGTGTTTCGGCTGAGGTCGCGTCGCAAGAGGGCTGCCACATGGAGCACTGCCTGAGCGAGGAAAGCTTTGAGAAGCTGAGGGCGATGCTGGGACGGGACAGCGACCGGGACCAGTAGCCCCGCCAACCAAGTCCAACTCAGACAAGGAACCCCGCCAGCAAGCGATGCCCAAGAACCGCCAGCAACGTTACCGCAGGCCGGGACCGGGCTTGGTTTTTGAAAACACTCCGCAGACCAGAAGCGCCCCCGTTCGTAGCTCCGAAGGAGCAGAACGGGGGCGCTTCATTGGTCGAGGACGTTTTCAAAACCAAGCCCGGTCCCGGCCGGAGGGACCACAGGCGCTACAGGTTCTTGACACCCATCGCGCGCATGGCGTTCAGGATAGCGATGATCGCCACACCCACGTCGCCAAAGACGGCAAGCCACATATTGGCGATGCCGAGCGCCGCGAGCACCAGGATCAGCAACTTAATACCCAGCGCAAAGATGATGTTCTGCCAGACAATCGTCATGGTCTTGCGCGCCACGCGGATCGCGCGGGAGATGTTGGACGGCTTGTCATCCATGAGCACCACGTCGGCGGCCTCAATCGCGGCATCGGACCCCATGGCGCCCATGGCAATGCCCACATCGGCACGGGTGAGCACGGGTGCATCGTTGATGCCGTCGCCCACAAAGGCGAGCTTACCTTTACCCGACTCGGCCGCCAGCAATGCCTCGACACGCTCGACCTTGTCGCCCGGCAGCAGCTGCGCGTGGAACTCGTCGAGCCCCAACTGTTCGGCAACGGACGCAGCCACTTCCTCGCGGTCGCCCGTGAGCATGACGGTGCGCTTGATGCCAGCGGCGTGCAGGTCGCGGATCGTCTGTTCGGCATCGGCCTTTACGGTGTCGGCAATCACGATGTGGCCGGCATAGATGCCATCGACGAGCACGTGGAGGATCGTGCCGACAACCTCACAGTCCGCCGCTTCAACGCCGGCCGTGGCGAGCATCTTGGCGTTGCCGACGACGACATGCTTGCCGTCGATGGTCGCCGTCACGCCGTGGCCCGCGTCATTGGCGGAATCTGTCACGCGCTTGGGGTCGAGCTCGCCCTGGTAGGCGGCGCGCACTGACTGCGCGATAGGGTGATCGGAGAACGACTCGGCAAGGGCGGCGACTTCGAGCAACGACTGCTCGGTATAGCCGGCCTCGGGGTGCACCGCGACGACCGAGAACGTACCGTTGGTGAGGGTGCCGGTTTTGTCGAAGACGACGGTGTCCACGTCGGCGAGCGTCTCGAGGTAGTCGGAGCCCTTGATGAGAACGCCCAGCTTGGACGCGCCGCCGATGCCGCCAAAGAAGCTCAACGGTACGCTGATCACGAGGGCGCACGGGCAGCTGACGACTAGGAAGGTCAGACCGCGCAGAATCCAGTCGGACCAGGCACCGGTGACCAGGCCGCCGCCGAGCGCGAGCACCGCGGCAGCGCCGGTGACGGCGGGGGTGTAGACGCGGGCGAAGCGCGTGATGAAGTTCTCGGTGCGCGCCTTCTTTTCGCTGGCATTCTCCACGAGCTCCAGGACGCGCGCGACGGTGGACTCGCCAAACGGCTTGGTGGTGCGCACGTGGATGAGGCCCGTTATGTTGATGCAGCCGCTGATGATATCGTCGCCGGACTTGGCGGGGCGGGGGACTGACTCGCCCGTGAGCGCGGCGGTGTCGAGCTGGGTTTCGCCCTCGACGATGACGCCGTCGATAGGCACGCGCTCGCCGGGCTTGACCACGATCACGGTGCCGACGGCGATGTCATCGGGATAGACCTGTTCGAGTGTGCCGTCGGCTTGCTCGACGTTGGCGTAGTCGGGTGCGATGTCCATCATCGCGCTGATCGACTTGCGACTCTTGCCCACGGCGTATGCCTGGAACAGCTCGCCGACCTGGTAGAACAGCATGACAGCGGCGCCTTCGGCCATGTGCGGGTCGGTATCGGGGAAGAGCACCATGGCAAACGCGCCGATGGTCGCGACGGCCATGAGGAAGCTCTCGTCGAAGGCCTTGCCGCGGCGGATGTTGTTGAACGCCTTCTGGAGCACGTCGTAGCCGGCAATTAGGAACGGCACCAGGAACAGCACGAAGCTGGCGTAGATGTTACCCGGGGTGCCGAATGCGGCGGCGAGGGTGCCGAGCTCATCGAGGGCGTACACCACGGCAAAAATGCCCAGCGCTACCAGGATGCGGTTGCGCTTATGCTCGAGCGACTCTTTTTTCTTACGCTTCTTCTTTTTCTTCTTGGGGTCGGCGGTGGCCATGACTCGTATCCTCCCATTTGAATGTATGAACACTCGCTCATATAATTTCGCGAGCAAAGGCCGCGGCAAGCGCGGCCTTGCAGGTTGGCGTAAACCTGGGCTAGAGAATGATCTCGCAGTCCGGCTCGGCGTCGGCCGTGAACTCCACGACGCGGTTGAGTACCTCGTCGAACTCGGCGTCATCGGCCTCGAGCGTCAGCTTCTGGGTCATAAAGTTGACGGACACGGATTTGACGCCCTCGAGCTTGGCCAGCTCGTCCTGAAGCTCGCGCGCGCAGTTGGCGCAGTCGATCTCGTCGAGCTTGAACTGCTTTTTCATGGTGGATTCCTTTCCCTGTGTTGGCGGTCTGGGTGTCGGCCGCGCTGATACCGTGGTTGATTGCTATTCGCAGATATGGCTCATGCCCTGGTTAAGCATGGTGTAGACGTGATCGTCGGCAAGCGAGTAGAGGATGTTGCGGCCGTCGCGACGGAACTTGACCAGGTGCGACTGCTTGAGCGTGCGCAGCTGGTGCGATACTGCCGACTGCGAGGTTTCGGTCGCTTCGGCGATGTCCGCCACACACAGCTCGCGACCCATGAGGGCATAGAGAATCTTGATGCGCGTGGTGTCGCTGAAGACCTTGAACAGGTCGGCAAGGTCGTACAGCAGCTCCTCGTCGGGAAGGTCCTCGGGCGAGCAGGTGGTGGGGATCGCGGGCTCGGTGGCCTCGATGTCGGGTTTCGTTTCATCAACGCGGATGCTCATTGCAATATCCTTTCATATGAACATGCGCTCATATAAATTACTTCCGATTATATGAGCGCATGTTCATATGTCAATACAATTTACGTTAACTTCGATGACTGCTTGCCGCCTCTGCGATTTTCTGCGGGTTGGGAGACATCGACGCAATGCTCGCCAACATATTTCGAGATGTTCGGCCAGCATGCTAAGAAAGCCACCTTGAGAAGCTTTAGGACTGTTCATATTTGTACTTTATCGTGTTAAATACAGCGAGAATCAGTTCTTCCTCTACGGGAGTTCCTGCAGAATCAGTTTTATCTAAAGTTATATTGAGCATTGCTGCAGCCAATCTGGCACATCGGTGGCCGAATAAGTCGAAAAATGTAGGTGGACATCCGCAGAGATCGCCTTTAGAAGAGCGAATTCTCAATTAGATCAATAATCGTGTCGTCTTCCGTGCGGTTTCCATCGATTTTTGCGAACATGTCGCATTCCCAAGGCCCATTGATTTCCTCAGCAAGGGCCCCGACGTGTTGCATGTCGTCGGGTTCTGGCACATCGTTGATGCTCGGGTCATCAGCTTGCGGATATTGGCTTGCAATTTCGCGCTTGGCGGCCTCTTCTTCTTTGAGTGTCTCCAGGACGCGGCGACCGTATTCGAAGTAGCGCCGCAAGACAAATTGACGAAGAGTTTCTTGCAGGATGGCGAAGTTATCCGGGAGTCGACCGGGCCATATCTTCTCGCGAATGCGAATCGCTTCCATGACCCGCCTAAAAGCGGACTGCTTGAAAAACGAATGACGACTAACTGTGATAACGGCATATCCCATGTTTCGCAGCGTGTTTCGGCGTTCCTCGTCAATTGATTGCTGTTCGGGCTCGTCGTGGTAAAAGCCGTTGTATTCGATATCGGTCATCGAATTTTCGAGCAGCGCGTCGAGGTAGAAAACCGTCCGTCGCGTTAGGGCGGCGTATCTTTTGGGGACTGGGATCGGATAGTCCGTTTTGATAGCGCGTATGGCTAAGCCACCCATTGACTTGGGCATTGTCAGCATCATGACAAACGCCGTTTCGAGTGGGGAGCGACAGCCTTCGCGTACATAAGAAAGTGCCTTAAGTGCTTTATTAGATCCACGATACCCCGATGCCTCTGAAAAGAAGGCTCTGAGCTCTTCAACGCTGGTTAGGGCTGGGCGCTCGCGATATTGAGTTTCGTCGGACGTTCCAAGCGCGTAGGAGCCGCAGATTTCAAAGTAATACTCAACGAGCTCCGAAAGGTTGAGGTCGGCTGCTGCTTCTAACGCGCACAGCTTGATATCGACGATGTAGACGTTCGGCTCGAGTTCTAGGTAGCTTTCTGCATCAAACGTATAGCGCGTGCAGTGGCAGATGCAGCCCTTGCGGTGCCTTTTGGCATTATTGGAAAACGTCAGCACATGGATGCTTTCAGAATCGACATTCTTTCTGTTGAGCCATGCTCGCGCCGCTTCCAGGTTGGACGTGGTCGGCGCAGACACCTTGATCTTTTCCATAGATATGGGATCGGTCGCGTGGCTTGCGAGCGAGTTGACTGTTTGGTATACAGCGCGTGCCGTGGTATGTGACAGAACGATTCCCATACGCGCATGATGGCATAGCGGACGCCATATACGCTCGAAACTTCGGGCAACGGTATTGGGGCGCGGCTTATCTTCTGCGAACGGTGGGTTTTTGAGCTGTCGTATTGAGGGGGGGCAGCTTCGGCTGGGGAGGTTTCTGTCGGCTGCCCCATTTTGGTGAACTTTAGTTGCGGATTCGTAGCTTCTAAGCGTTTTTGCCGACCGCTCAGATGCCTCACCAACATAATTTGAGTTATTCGGCCTTATCCTATACGAATGGTGCGATCGCAACGTCCTATTCGAATTGATTCAGGTAGATTTATAGGGCTTGGTTGCGAAATTGGGGCGACTATAGCGCTCGATTGCGGTTCAAGGGGCCTTGACTAGTGGTTCAGCTGGCCGAACAACTCGAAAAATGTAGGTGGGCCAACCTGCCGACTATGTGAAGCACGCGTATTTGCTCGTTTTGATGAAAACTAGGGTGCAGCCATAAGGCTGCGCCCTAGTTTACTGCGTGCCGGTGTGCCCAGACGGATTGCGCTGTGCCTGGCAGGCGCTCCCGCAGATGGATCGGTTATTTCGCGAATAGGTTCTTGAGGTTGAACTCGGCTTGGACGGTGCGGAGCATGAGGTCGGTGTCGTCCAAGCCCAGGTGCTGCTCGTTGGCGTCGGCGGCGAGGGTTCCACGGCGGCGCGCCCAGTTCTCGAGCGCGGCTGGGGCGGACTCGCGGGGGAGCGAGCGCACGTCGGCGTCCAGGCTGCGGCAGATCTGGCGCGAGTCGATGACGATGATCTTGCCGGCGCGGCGTGCCTCGGCGTAGCCGTCCAGGTGGATCTTGAACCAGCTGTCCTCAAAGGCGGCGTTATGCGCCATGTACGGGTACTTCTTCATAAGCTTGAGCAGCTGCTTTTGCAGCTCCTTGTTCTCGCGGAAGGGCGTTTTGCCGTCGATGTCGTCCCAGGTAATGTGGTGGATATTCGACAGCGGCACATCTTCGCCGCGGTAGATGTCGGGCAGGCCGCAGTAGTGTGCCTCGGCGTCATGCGGGACGGCGTCGCTGGTGAGCTCCATGATCTCCCAGCCCACGTTGATGATATAGCCGCGCTCGGGTGCACGGCCGGTGGTCTCGATGTCGATACCGAGCACGGTGCCCTGGATGGGCTTGCGGGCGTAGGCCACGCCGAGCGCGTCGCGGTCGCCGCGGATTTCGCGCATAACGGACGCGGCGGTGCGCTTTTGCATCTTGCCGATGGCGGCGCAGGTGTCGGCATCGGACAGGCCGCGCGAGAGCGTCGCGGGCGTCACGTTGCGCAGACGCGCCTCGCCAATCTGGTCGCACAGGTCGCGGTTGCGGTCGGCCAGGTCGCGCACGGTGGCAAAGTCGAAGCCGGGGTCGCCCTCGGCGGTAAAGTACTCGGTCTCGAGCACCTTGAGGGCCTCCTCGCCCTTCTGGCGCTCGGACTCCATGGCGCCGTGGTCGCCGTAGATAAACATGGGGATAAACGGCTGGCGCTCGTATTCGAGTGCTTGCGATACGTTCATATGCTACTCCTTGGACGGGCCGCGTTGTGCGGCTCGAGGTTACTGAGTTATGGCGAGATGATAGTTTACCATAGGCAACTATTGGCACCGCGCCCGGGACAACTACAATACCCTAGTTGACCGCTAGGACTTTTACAATGCTGCCGAAAGACACGAAAGGTTCCATCCGTCATGGATTTACTGATTGATATTCTGCTCGACGCCGGCAAGGACACGCTGTCGCTGGTGCCGTTTTTGTTGGTGACGTATCTTGCTCTCGAGACACTTGAGCACGTTGCGGGCGACCGCGTCAACGGCGCTATCAAGCGCGCCGGCGCTGCGGGTCCCGTGGTTGGCTCGCTGCTGGGCATTGTGCCGCAGTGCGGATTTTCGGCCATGGCAGCAACGCTGTACGCCGGCCGTGTCGTGACCTTGGGCACGTTGGTGGCGGTGTTCCTTTCGACCTCCGACGAGATGCTGCCGCTGCTACTTGCCGAGCAGGTTCCCGTGCAGACTATGGCGATGCTTTTGGCTTCGAAAGCGCTTATCGCACTGGTCACGGGCTTTATCGTAGATGCCGCCATTCGCGGTCTGCGTCGCAACGCCCGCGCGCATGCGGCGATTCGTCGTACCGTGTTGGGGACCACTGTCAATCCGGCGCACGTTAACTGCGCGCATGACGACCACAGCGGCGGTGACATCATCGACGAGGTGGCCGAGGCGGGCGTGAGCGCCGACCACATCCACGAGTTGTGCGAGCGCGACCATTGCGGTTGTGATGAAGACGAGGACGAGCACGAACACGGACATGGCCACGATCACGGTCATGAGGGCGAATATGAACACCATGATGGTCACGGTCACTCCCATTCCCACGAAGGGACGCCTGTCCTGTCGATTATCCGCAGCACCATCTCCCACACCGTGCAGGTATCGGTATTCATTTTCCTGGTGACGCTGATTCTGGTTGCCGTGCTCGAGACGTTCGGCGAGTCCGCAATCGAGCAGTTCCTGCGCGGCAACGAGACGCTTGCGGTCCTGGGCTCGGCACTCGTCGGCCTGATCCCCAACTGCTCGGCCAGCGTCGTCATCACGCAACTGTACCTGGAAGGCGCGCTGCAGCTGGCCCCGATGCTCGCCGGCACGCTCATTTCCGCCGGCGTGGGTTATCTGGTGCTGTTCCGCACCAACCGCAGCGCCCGCGAAAATGCCGTGTTCCTGATTATGATGTACGTCATCGGCGCGGGCTGGGGTCTCATCCTTTCCGCCTTTGGCCTCTAAGTAGATGTTTGGGATAGGCCGTAAAAACTGGGGTATACCGTAAAATCTACCGCCATGACTTGGGCGTTGGATGCGCGTCAATCGCCAAAACAAAAAGGTAGATTTCCGGACATGTCCCAAAAATCTACCTTGGTTAGCGCAGCAGCTCGGTGAGGTTGCGTTTAAAGCGGGCGCGGTCTTCGCTGGTAAATGCCGCCGGCCCGCGAGTGCGTCCGCCGGCGCGGCGCACCTTCTTTTCCTCGTGGCGAATAAACAGCTGCATGTCGATGGTTGCTTTGTCGTAGACGCGCCCGCGCACACCGATAGCGGCGGCATCGCGCCCGAGCACCATGCTCGCCAAGCCAATGTCCTGCGTCACGACCACGTCGCCCGCCTGCAGGCGTTCGACAATGGCAAAGTCGGCGCTGTCGGCGCCCACGCTCACGTCGAGCGTCGTGACCCAAAAGCCGCGTCGCGCGTGCTCGGCATCGCGCGGGTCGTCGCGGCGAATGTGCCGTTCCAGGTTTTGCGTGCTGTTGCCGGCGATAACAACGGCGACGCCCGCCCGCCGCGCGCAGTCAATCGACTCGCGCGTGACCGGGCAGGCGTCTGCATCAATAAAGAGCGTTCGTGGCATCTAGCGCACCAGTTTGCCAAATTGAATAGCGCGAACAATCAGCGTTACGCCAAACACCAGCAGCGCGGCGCCGCTAAAGATGACGAGCATCTTGGCCGACCACAGCGGATAGATAAACACGAACATGCCGGCGATGATGGAAAGTGCGCCGCTCAGGATGGCGAGGGCGCGGTTGGACGAAAGCTCGGACTCCAGAATGGACATGACACCTTCGACAATCCAGCCAAAGCCGGCCACGATAACCACCATCGTGGTGAGCGTCGCGGTCGAGAAGGCCTGGTTGCGCAGGATTATGACGCCGCCCAAGATAATGAGTAGGTTGGAGATGATGCTCGTCACGCGCCAACCGGTGGGCAGCAGCGGCTCAAAAATGGCAGTGAACAGTCTGATGGCAGCAGTGATTACAAAGTAAAAACCCAGGACGGTCGTCAAAAAGACGAGGGACTTGGCGGGTGCAAAAAGCAGCGCGATGCCAGCAATGAGCGCCACGACGCCCGTGATGGCGTAGATCCAGCGCACGGCCTTGACGGCTTTGCCCGCCATGCTTTTCTCGTCAAATCCAAACTGGCTCGATTTTTGGTCATCGTTCTTAAAGATGCCCATAATGTCTCCTTTCCGTGCGGCGTAAGCCTTGATCGTTACAACCAGTATCGCTTAAAGGCGCTGGCGTATGGGTCGGGGAGGGCGAAACGTAACCCAAAGGTCCCGAATTGTTTCCGTTGTTCCCCACGTCGCGATTTTCTATTCAACAGGTGTAGAACATTGCAGCCCTGTTCGTTATTGCCTACGTTTTAGGTTAGATTTTCCTAAGGACAATTGGCTTGTATTGGGGGTCCCTATGAACGAAACAGTTCCCGCGGCGCCGGTAAGCGCAGAATCGATGGCAAAGCAAGGTTGCGAAAAGCTCGGTCTGGAAGCGTTTGATGCGCTGGTCCGTCGTGCCCGTACGTGCCGTCGCTTTGACGAGTCTATGCGCGTGCCGCGCGAGTTTTTGCTCGAGCTGGCGGAACTGGCGCACCTGACCCCGTGTGGTGCCAATGCTCAGCGTCTGCGTTTTCACGTGGTGAGCGGTGCCGAGGATTGCGCGCGTGTATTTGACGAGCTCGCATGGGCCGGCGCACTTAAGGACTGGCCGGGTCCTGCCGAGGGTGAGCGCCCGACCGGCTACATCGCGATTCTGGCCGAGCGCGCCGTTCCGGGCAAGCCTGTCGCTCCCATTACCGAGGTCGACACGGGCATTGCCGCACAGACGATGATGCTCGCCGCCCGCAGCGCCACGCCCGAGGTGGCAGCCTGCATGTTCAAGGCCTTTACGCCCCACGCGATCGATGCCATGGGGCTCGATAGCGACAAGTATGAGCTCAAGCTGATCATGGCGTTTGGCGTTCCGGCCGAGACACAGGTGATCGATGCGATCGATTCCAACCCCGACGGCTCCATCAATTATTGGCGCGACGAGGCGCAGGTGCACCACGTACCCAAGCGTCCGCTTGCCGACGTGCTGCTGTAGTTGTGCGTCGTTGCGGTGCAATCCGGCGGCAAAATCACCACAAAGGCTCCTGTCCCCTTTGTGGTGGTACGAGGGGAGGGTGTGTGGCAGATCTGTATTTGGTGCGGCATGGGCAGACTGAGCTCAATGTGCAGAGCATTTTGCAGGGCTGGCACGATTCGCCGCTTACGGCGCGTGGGCGCGAGCAGGCGCTGACGGCGCGTACGGCGTTTGCGGCGCGTGGCGTGGCCTTTGATCATGTGTATTCCTCGCCGTTGGGCCGGGCGCGGCATACGGCCGAGCTTATCGTTGGCGAGGGCCGTTCCATTGAGCTGGTCGATGACCTGCGTGAGTGGCATTTTGGCTCGCTGGAGGGCACATCAAATCGCGAGATGCCGCCGCAGCCCTGGGGCGATTATCCGGTGGCCTTTGGCGGTGAGTCGGAAGTGCAGCTTCAGTCGCGCATGGTCGCGGCGCTGTCCCGCATCATGGCCAGGCCGCAGCACGACTGCGTGCTGGCGGTTTCCCACGGCTCAGCCTGCCAGGAGTTTCTTGAGTATGTGACTGGCGGGGGAGAGCTACCCGACAACGGTGCCGTGCTTCATTTTGGCTATTGCGACGGGGCGTTTTCGCTCTTGGGTTGGTAACGAACGAAAGGACCCCTATGAATAAAGATCTGTATCTGGTCCGTCATGGACAGACGATATTCAACCTTAAGCGCATTATTCAGGGCTGGAGTGACTCGCCGCTTACGCAGTTGGGTTGCGACCAGGCGGCGCGCGCCGGCATGTTTTTACGTGCGCGCGGCATTGAGCCCGATCATGCCTACACCTCCACGCTTCATCGCACCGAGCAGACTATCGCCAACTTGTGGCCGGGCTTGGCGTACGAGCGCCTGGACGGCCTGCGTGAGTGGTTCTTTGGCGACTTTGAGGCCGAGCGCGTGATGCTCATGCCCGAGCGCCCGTGGCGCGACTTCTATCGCCAGTTTGGCGGCGAGGGCCAGATGCAGGTGCGCGAGCGCATGGTGGCGACGTTGACCGATCTTGTGCGACGCCCGGACCACGAGTGCGTCCTCGCGGTGAGCCATGGCTCAGCTATCAAGGAGTTTTTGGACCACGTGCGGGGCGCGGCGGCCGACGAGCGCGAACGCGTGCCGGGCAACTGCTCAGTGCTGCATTTTGCGTTTGACGATGCGGCCGATACGTTTGAACTGGTCGAAGTCTTTACGCAGGAAGACTACGCGCGCGAGCTGGGGCTAGAGCCGCTCGTGGCGGCGGCAGGTCCGCAGCGTGGATAACGCTGACGTTGCGGCCCGGTTTACCGGCGTAATTGTTTGATGCGAAAAGGGCGGAGGTGCATGCGTTTGCTGCATCTCCGCCCCTTGTTTGTTTGGATGCTGGGTTTTCCAGCTTAGCGTTTGAGTTCGCTAGAACCGTGAGACCTGGTGAGTGAGCAGACCCGTCGGAACCTGCGGCGCGCTGCCGCTGACCTGCGCGGCGGGGAACAGCACGGCTACAGCAAAGTTGAACGGCTCTTTGCCAGAGTAGGCGCCGGCAGCGCGGGCCTCGTCGGCCAGAATCTGCGATGCCCCAACCAGTGCGGCGACATAGGCGGAGTCACCGGCGAACACCGGGTCGGGCGCCTGATCGAGCATGGCACGGATGGCGGCAACGGCGTCCTCGCGCTTGACCTCCCACACGCGATGTGTGACGCCCGCGGGATCGGTGACGGCGTAGAGCGATGCGCCCTCTTTGGCAGCGCTCAAAATGATATCCATGACGGGCGACGCCTCGTAGGCGAGCGACACGGGGCGCGGCTGCACCTTGAGCTCGGCGATCGCGCGCGCGGTGGCGAGTGCGTCGATGCTCTCGGCGGCAGCCTCGTCGCCGCCCGTCAGCACGTTAACCGGGCAAATCGCCACGACACCCGTCACGCGTCCCGGCTCTCCGGAGCATTCGTACACGTAATACGCCGCGCCCGGATCTTTGAGCATCAGACCATCGGCAATGGCTCCGCGCAGAGCATCGTTGCCGCTCAGGATGCTGCCCATTGCAGGCAGTGCCTCGAGCACGCGGTCCTGAGCCGGGCGGATGCAGGGAAACGGAAGTGCTTTCATGGGGCGGTCCTAACGCACGAGTCGGTTTGTTCGCGGCTTATTATGCCCCAACTTGGCCGCTCGCGTCCCAGAGCACGTTATCGGCGAGCGCGATTAGCACCTGCTGACAACGAACGATGTCGGCGTGGGGCACATATTCGTTGGGCTTGTGGGCGAGCGCGAGCGAGCCTGGGCCATAGCTCATGCAGTTACGGTTACCCGTCTTGCCGGCAATGACGGCAGTGTCGGTGTAGCCGGTAAAGAAGCCGACGGTCGTATCCGTGCCCGTTACATCGTCTGCTGCGCACTTGAGTGCAGCTAGAAGGGGAGAGACCGGATCGCGCTCGATGGCGGGGCGGTCGCCCGTCACGGTGTAGCTGCCATGGCAACCGGGAACGGTGGCTTCGGCGACGGCGATGGCATGCTCGACCATATTGATTGCGGCGGCCGTATCGGTCGGCGGGGTCAGGCGCATGTCGACCCAAACTTTGGCGCGGTCGGGTACGACGTAGGGGCGATATCCGCCCTCGATTTGGCCAAACGTGATGGTCGAAGGCCCCAGCTCATCGTGCGCGGGCAGCGCCGCAAACGCGCGACGAAGCGAACACACGACCTCGGCCATGGCGGCGACGGCATCCGCGCCCTTCCAAGGCTGGCTCGCATGCGCCGTCACGCCAGCCATTTCAATCTCGAACCACGTGCGACCCTTGTGCGCCACCTGGATCTGTCCGTCGGTGGGTTCGGTGTCCAGCACCCATTCGCGCGAGCCGACCCAGCCAGCATCGATCGCGGCCTCTGAGCCGCGCATGAAGTCTTCCTCGTCGACCGAGCAGATGAGCGAAAAGCCGCGGCGTGGCAGCGCGCCATCCGCCGCCACGCGTTCGAGCGTATGGACCAGTGCGGCAATGGCGCAGGCCAGGCCACCCTTCATATCGCAGGCACCGCGGCCATAGAGTTTATCGTCGCGCACAACCGCCCCAAGCGGTGCGATGTCTGCGTCCCAGCCATCGCCCAAGGTGACGGTATCCATGTGGCAGATATAGATCAGCCGCGGCTCGTCGCTTTGGCCCGGCACGGTGACTTTAAGGTTGCGGCGCCCGGGCAGCACTTCGAGCTCCTCAATCTGCACGGCATCGAGCGCAGAACTATCAAGTTGTGCCAGCTGCTGCTCAATGAGCCTCTTAATGAAGCGCTCGATCTCGTTCTCATACGCGCCCGGGTCTGAGCTTTCGATCCGCACAAGCTCCTGCGCAAGCCGCCAGGCAAAGTCCTCATCAACCATATGCAACCTCACAATCAGTTTGCTTTCCAAACCGATTGTAAGCCTCCTGAGAGATCCGCGACGTGGGCGTGGCAGTATTTACCGTTCGCAGGCCGAGCCAGTGCGTTTGCCGTCCGAGCGGGTTCACAAGCGACGCAGCGGGTACGTACCCTTCATGGACGACATGCTGTGCGACATATCTGCCTTTCGGTATCACCGGATACCCCCACAGGTCTTGGCAATAATGCCGGACCTGCCTGATTCTGTAGACGATCCGCGCAGGGAGCACCTATGTGAGCATCCGCTCGTCACGCATTTCCTGGGCACCCCGTTACACGTGTTGGCGCAGGGCAGCTGCGGACGTAAGGGCGATCGCATTGTCAGGCATGTTTGGAACGGGGAGAGGCCGTTTGATTCCATGCGACAGACAGAGTTTGGCCTCGATGTCGCGTCCCCGCTCTTTACCCTGCTGACCCTGGCTTCCTCGGTCTCAAACGAGCGTTTAATCATGTGCATGTATGAGATGTGCGGCACCTTTGCCGTGTGCAAGATTGCGCCTCAGGTAAAGTCGGCACTTGTGCAGGCATATGGGGACCGGTGGGGTGACGCACGGTTGGGTTGGGAAAATGTAAAGGATGTCTCGGGGAATCCAACGGACCTGTGGAAACGACCGCCCTTGATCGAGTTCTCTGAACTTACAGAGTTCGCCGATAAGATCCGGGGGCTCCGCGGCGCTAAATCGTTCACGCGTGCCGCGAAATGCATTACGGGGGTGGCGGCATCGCCGCTCGAGGTCCAGGCTTCGATGCTGTTTGGCCTTACGAGGTTGCGCGGCGGCGAAGGGCTGCGCCTTACCAATAACGTTGAGATTCGTATGACGCGCAGCGCCCGCCTGATTTCGGGGCTTGATAGGCGCTATGCCGATATCCTGCTGGCAAATAAGGACGGCAGCCGAGAGTGTCTGGTTGAATGCCAAGGTAAAGCCATTCACGGATCCATTGAATCCAAGATCTCGGACTCCGATCGAACGACGGCCTTGCAAGCCATGGGATATCCCGTCGTTCTGATGACCTATGGTCAGCTGGCCGACTTCGATGCCTTCCGCGTGGTGATGGAGCTCATCATGTCCTATCTCGATGTGCCGCTGAAAGACAAGACGCCGCGACAGCAGGAGCTCGAACGGCGGCTTCGTGAGGAGATTTTTATCGATTGGGCGGGAATGTAGTCGCGCGGTGGGTAAACGGTAGCGCGAGCTAGAGTTCTGGTCGCAAAAAGGCTTCAATTTTGCCTTGGAGGGACCCTAAAAATGCTATCTAGAATAAGTTGTTTCGGAAAATGGACAGTCAACTTACATTCGGCACATAGAGACCGATTTTTACCTACTAAAGTCCCTGATAAAGCTGTTTATCAAAGCGGGTGTGCTTAGCGACTGGAGCCTCACTATCGATTATCTGAAAAAACTTGTTCTGGGTATCATTTTAAAGTCGTCCGGAGCAACAAAATCGCCCCCCGTTTCGTGAAAACGGGGGGGGCGAATGGGCGTCGTGGTCTGTCTGGCAGGCTTGGCACCGGCGCTATTTAATCACGCGCACGCGATACATCGACGGAATCTGCTTGAGCGCCTCGATCGTGCTGCCGTCCAGGTGCTCATCGGTGTCGAACATGGTGTAGGCGTTCTCGCCAGCGGACTCGTTGATCATGCGCTGCACGTTGGCGTTGTCCTTGGCGAGAATGGCCGTGATCTGGCCGATCATGTTGGGCACGTTGGCATGCAGGCAAGCAATGCGGCTTGCGGCGCGCGCCTTGCCCATGCTGCAGGCGGGGTAGTTGACGCTGTGCGCGATGTTGCCGTTTTCCAGGTAATCTTTGAGCTCGCTGATGGCCATGTCGGCGCAGTTGGCCTCGGCCTCGCCGGTGCCGGCGCCCGAATGCGTGGTGATAAACGTGTTGGGCATCTTGACGGTCTTGGGCGTGGCAAAGTCGCAGCTAAACCAGCTGAGCTTGCCCTCGCGCAGGGCAGTGTCGACGGCGTCCTCGTCAATGATGGTTTCGCGCGCGTAGTTGATGAGCACGGCGCCCGGGGCCAGCAGGTTAATCTGCTCGGTGCTGATCATGCCGATGGTGTCGGCCTTGCTGGGCACGTGCACGGTGAGGTAGTCGCAGCCGCGGCACAGATCCTCGAGCGTGCCCACGCGCTGCACCTCGCGGCTCAGCACCCACGCGTGCTCGACGGAAATGAACGGATCATAGCCGTAGACATCCATGCCCAGATCGACGCAGGCGTTGGCGACCTTGGAGCCCACGTTGCCCAGACCGATGACGCCGATGCGCTTGCCCTTGAGCTCGCGGCCCACAAAGGCCTTCTTGGCTTTTTCGGCATCGACCTGAATCTCGGGGTCGTCGGCGTTGTCGCGCACCCAGTTCATCGATTGCACCACGCCGCGGCTCGAGAGCACCAACATGCCCAGGACGAGCTCCTTGACGGCGTTGCTGTTGGCGCCGGGGGAGTTAAAGACGACGACGCCCTTCTTGGCGTACTCCTCGACGGGAATGTTGTTGACGCCGGCGCCGCAGCGGGCGATGGCGCGAATGCCCTCGGGCAGCTCGTAGCCGTGCAGGTCGGTCGAGCGCATCAGGATCGCGTCAGCCTCCTCGGCGCTGCTTACAAACTCGTAGCCCTCGCCAAACTCGACTTTGCCGTCTTTGGTGATGTCGTCGATGGTCTTAATCTTACGCATGGAAAAACTCCTTAGCAGGTTTTGATCTAAACAGGGTGGTCTGAGGTGGCTGGTCGGCCCGCGTGTTGCGGGTTAGTTAGATCGCGGACTCAAACTATGCTGCGCTTCGAAGTCCTTCATGTACGTGGCCAGTGCCTGCACGTCCTCCATGGTGACGGCGTTGTATACGCTGGCGCGCATGCCGCCTACCATGCGATGGCCCTTGACGTTTTGGATCTCGTGCTCTGCCGCGCCTGCGACAAAGGCCGCATCGAGCTCGGCATCGCCGGTACGGAAGGTGACGTTGGCGATGGAGCGGCTGTCGGCCTGCGCGGTGCCGTGGAACAGCTCGCTGTGCTCGAGCAGGTCATAGAGCAGGTTGGCCTTGGCCCAGTTGCGCTCGGCCATGGCGGCGAGTCCGCCGGTTTGCTCAACCCAATGGAACACCTTGCCGCACACGTAGATGCCAAAGGTGTTGGGCGTGTTGAGCATGGAACCCTTGGCGGCCTGGGTCTTGAGGTCCAGGTACTGCGGCGTCTGCGCAAAGGCGGGGCCATCTGCGATGAGGTCGTCGCGCACGATGACCACGGTCACGCCTGCGGCACCGGCGTTTTTCTGCGCGCCGGCGTAGATGAGCCCGTAGCGCTCGACGTCGAGCGGCTGCGATAAAAA
Source organism: uncultured Collinsella sp. (assembly GCA_900546475.1). Lineage (GTDB taxonomy): Bacteria > Actinomycetota > Coriobacteriia > Coriobacteriales > Coriobacteriaceae > Collinsella. The sequence goes on along the minus strand of URDI01000014.1, from coordinate 5,674 downwards.
GCAGCTCGAGACATCGGCGACCAGCGGCACATCGCCGCAAGCGGGCAGCTCGTGGTACATGGTGCCAAAGATGGTGTTGTTCTGGCAGATGTAGACGTAGTCGAGCCCGCCGCCCGCGGCCTCGGCGGCAATGCGCGCGTTGATGTCGGCCATGGCGGGAATGCGGTCGAAATTGGCGTCCTCGGAGCTCGCGAGCAGCACGGCCTCGCCGTACTTGGCGGCTTCCTTGTACGCCTTGTTGGCGAAGTTGCCGGTCACGACGTAGCCGGCGCGGCCGCGGCGCATGAGGTTCATCGGGATGCCCGTAAACTGCAGCGTGGCGCCGCCCTGCAAAAACAGAACACGGTAGTTATCGGGGATGCTCAGCAGGCGGCGCAGGGTTGCCTCGGCGTCGTCGATGATCTGCTGGTACATGCTAGATCGATGGCTCATCTCGAGCACGGACATGCCGCAGCCGTGGTAGTCCATCATCTCGTCGGCGATCTCGGCGAGCACGCTTGTGGGCAGTGCGGCCGGGCCAGCTGAGAAGTTGTGCACACGTGCCATCTTCTAGTTCCCCTCGTAGTCGTTTGAACGTTCGGGATACTTTAGCACAGTGGAGCGTCAGGCGCGACCGAATCACAGCAAAACCCGAGTGCGCCGCTATGATTTACAGGATGGTTACATGGGGGAGGGGTGCTTTACTCCTCGGGCAAATCCAAATCTGCGAGCGAAGGCATGAGGTTCTCTAGGCGCTTGATTTCTTCGTCGCAAATTAGCTAACCCCTGGCCGCTACGACGCCAGTGTGGCGATGACAGCTTCGTCGCCGGCGTGGACTTGGGTGTTGCCGTCGGGGATGATCGTTTGGCCTTCGCGCTTGAGCATCACCACGATAAACGGGTGCTTGCCCTGCGGCACGTCGCGCAGGCGCTGACCGGCCAGGCGACCGTGGGGCGTCACGGTGACCTCGCGCAGCGTAACCTCGGCACGCTCTTCGAACGTTGGGGCTGCCATCACCAGAAGGTCGCCTTCCTCGATGACGGTATCGCCGTTGGGCAGTACCGGGTGCGCCCCGTCGCGCAGCACCAAGACCATGAGCATGTCCGTCGCGCTGCCAATATCGGCGAGCGAGCGTCCGGCAAACGGATGGCCCGCGCCCACCTTGAGCTTGACGAACGACATACCGTCCTCGTCGCGGTAATCGTTAAAGGTGCGGCGCACATCGCCTTCCGCGTCGATCATGTCGAGCTTCTTTGCCACCGCCGGCAGCAGCGAGCCCTGCACCACAATGCTCGACACAGCAATCACAAACACCAGGTCAAATAGGTCGTGACCGCCGGGAATACCGGTCACCACGGCAAAGAGGCTAAATACGACCGAAGCCGCGCCGCGCAGACCCGCCCAGCTTATGAGCGCTACCTGGCGAGGGTTCGTCTTAAAGGGCGCCAGCAGCACGCCAACGGCGATGGGGCGGCTCACGAAGAGCATAAACGCCATGAGCGCCAGACCCGGTAGCAGCATTTGCGGCAGGCGTGCGGGCGTCACGAGCAGGCCCAGCAAGAAGAAGATGGTCATCTCGGCCATTTCGGTGAGGGTATCGAAGAAGTGCGCCATCTCGACCTTGCCGGTAATGTCGCTGGCTCCCAGCACAATACCGGCCAGGTACACGGCCAAAAAGCCATTGCCGCCCAGGTAACTCGGCAGCGCGTAGGCCACGATGGCCACCGCGAACAAGAAGATGGTCTGCGCGCCCTCGGCCGTTGCGCGTGCGCGCTCTATCAGGCGGCTGGATGCCCAGCCGATGGCAAGACCCAACCCCACGCCTAGGATGATCTGCTTGGCCAGCAGCACGGGGATGTTAATGTCGCCGCCGGCCGCGAGTGTGGCGAGCACGGCGGTGAGCATGTAAGCGACGGGGTCGTTGGAGCCCGATTCGACCTCGAGCAGCGAGTCGGTGCCGCCCCTCAGCGACAGGCTGTGCTCGCGCAGCACGCTAAAGACGCTGGCCGCGTCGGTGGATGCCACGACCGATCCCAACAGCAGGCCACCAATCCAGTCAAAACCCAGCACGAAGTGCGCAAACGCACCCGTAATGCCGGCAGTGATGACGACGCCGAGCGTGCTCAGCAGTACCGCGGGCACGGCAACGGGTTTGGCACGGTCGATATTGGTGTTAAAGCCGCCGTAGAACATGATGAACAGCAGCGCCGTGCTGCAGACGGTTTCGGTGAGCGCATAGTCGCTAAAGTCGATGTGCGCCGGACCGTTGACGCCCAGCAGCATGCCGAGTGCGATAAAGATGAGCAGGGTGGGGAAGGGGAGCTTTTTGCCGACGGGTTTGATGGTCAGACACAGAATAATGACGAGGCCGATAAAGAGAAGGATCTGGTTCATGGATGGTGTCCGCTCCTGGGTGGTTGGCGTGGCACGGTCAGTTGCCTGCGGTTATTTGTACCCAAAGATGGTGGGTTTATGGGGTTAGATTGCGGGCGTGCGCGATATCGTCATAGACGGCTGCCGTCTTTGCCTCTGCTCGGAAACCCTTTCCAGCTTTATTGCAACGGAGTACAATGGGTAACGTTTAAGTTCAACTTGAAGTTTTAGTTGCGGTTCCGGGCTTCGGTCGCAAGGTAGGGAAAGGCGTTCCATGGCGATCTATGTGACATCTGATGCTCACGGACACGTGCATGCGCTTGACGAGGCCCTGTCTAAGATCTCGTTGACGTCCGACGACACGCTGTACGTGCTGGGCGACATGATCGATCGCGGGCCCGATCCGGTCGGCGTTATTAAGCTCGTGCGCTCGCTGCCTAACGCCCGCGTTCTCAAGGGCAATCACGAGCAGATCATGCTCGATGCCATCATTGGCCAGGATCCGCTCGATGCCGAGACCTGGGATATCAACGGTGGCTGGACGACGCGCGAGCAGCTCAACGACATGGAATTTGAGGCATACGAGGAGCTCGTGCGATGGATGGCCGCGCTGCCGCTCTACGCGGTGGCCGAGACCGAGGAGCGCCCGTATCTGCTGGTACATGCTGGAATCGAGATGAAGGCGGCGCGCGCGTTTTTACTTGAGCATGGCGTCGATTGTGCCGATGGCGTCGGAGCGGTGGGTGCCGATCGCGAGCTGCTGCAGCAGATGCTCGCGGTGCAGTCGTCCGATGACCTGCTGTGGATTCGTCACGGCTATTGGGATGCGCCGACGGGACTGCTTTCTGCCGAGGGCGAGGGTCCGGTCGTGGTGAGCGGCCACACGCCCACGGTGTCGCTTGGGCGCTATTGCGAGGTTGGCGGCCTGGCGGGGCTTGATGAGGAGTCGGGCCGCGGGCAGATTGTGCGCCTGGGTGGCGAGGATACCGCCGGCGTGCCCGATCGTATCGATATCGACTGCGCCGCCGCCACCGGCTCCGAGTTCGGCCGCGTCGGGATCCTGCGCCTGTATGATGGCGCGGAGTTCTACGCGAATATCAACCCAGGCGAATAATCGGTGCAAAGGGTAGCTAATTTGGGACGGAGCTTTTTTGACTACTTTCGGAGAATAGCGCCTTCTTGCTCGGTAAGCGCGAGAAATGAGGAACGTCTGCGTCCTCGGCAGTGCGAAAATGCTCGAAAAACCGTCGCAACGGAGTCAAACGACGTTGCGACGGTTCTTTTTTGGCTGCCCGCTGGCTAAGTGAGTAGACTTTTTTGGAAATGCCGAGCAGCCGGCAAATTTGCCTCAACAAAACCGCAGGTCACTGACTTGTGTTTTGCCGGTGTGGTCAGGGATTCGGCAAAAGTCTACTCACTTAGTTTTGCGTGTCGCAAATCGTCCGCAACGAGACCCCCCATTGCGCCAATTAGGCGCCGTACGGGTTGCGGTCGCGCTCGATGCGTTGGCGGATGTGGGCGTATTCGATAATCAGCAGCACCAGGAGTAGGGCCATGATGGCTAGGTAGCTCACCACGGCGCCCATCAGACCCAGCAGGTTGATCAGGATCACCGGCAGCACTACGCTTACGGCGAAGCAGATCAGGTAGATTTTGGTGACGTCGCCGGCATGGCGCAGCACCGTGATGATGGCGTAGAGAAAGTCGATGGCCGCGGTGACGCCGCCGGCGACAACCATCAGCAGTGCCAGCGTGCGGTAGCGCTCAAAATTGAGGCCGTACATGAAGCTCATGAGGGGAATACCGGGACCTGCCATAAATGCGGCGCACACGCTGGTGATGACCACGATCAGTGCCATAACGGCAACAATAATCAGGTCAAAGCGACGACGCTTGCGAGGATTAGCCCAAATGCTCGACAAACGCAGGAGCTGCGGTTTATAGATAAATCCAATGCTCAACAAAATAGCCTGCGCCGGAAAGAACAGGGCATTAAAGTACAGCTGATACTTGTAGGCCAGCGTGCCTTCCATCACGAACTTGGGCATGCTCTCGATAAGGTTGAACAGGAACAGCGCGCCAAAAAGCGGGGCGCACTGGATAAACAGGTGACCGACCTCGCGCAGGCTCACGCGGCGCGATTTTTCGGTTTCGAGCAGGGCGAGCGGCGCGGTGACCAGAACGAGCGAGGCGATCGCGGTAACACCCATGGCCATGGCGGCGATGGGCATGCTGCGCGTGAGGAACAGTACCACGCTAAAGACCGCGATGACGCCGACGGATCGTAGCGTTTGGCTCATGCCGGCCAGGTAGAGTTTGTCGGCCTGCTGCAGGCGGCCCTCGTACACGTCGGCAATGCCGTCGATCACCTTATACAGGTAGACGCCCAGGCCGATTGTGGCCATCTGCGCATCGTAGCCGCGGGCGCTGCTGTATACCAGGCCGCATGCCAGCGCGAGCGCTCCGCAGATCCAGCGGTTGAGCTGGTAAGAGGCAAAGGACGTCTTTTTGTCGATGTCCGAGACCTGGAAATTGCGCACGCCGTAGTTGCACGCGATCATGATGAGCGTGCCGGTGACAAAGGCGATGGAGAATTTGCCAGCCTCCTCGGCGCCCACGAGCTGTGTGGACACGATGGTGAGCAACGGAAACGCCATGCCCCATACGGCGGTGCCCAGGGTATTCCAAAGGTAGTCGCGACGGGTGGCGTGATCTTCGTACTCGGCTTCTTGCGTGGAGAAGCCGCCGCCGTAGACGGCTCCGAGCAGGCGGTTCCACCAGGCATTGACCATGCGGTGGATGGGGCCGGGCTGGCGATCGCGCTCGCGGCGACGGCGTGTGGCCTGGCTGCTGTCGGGACCGCCGGCGTTACGCTGGCTTAGCTCTTGGATTCGTGCGAGCTCCTCGGCGGTGTGCGATGCGGGGAACAGGCCGTTCTCGATGCGTCCGCCCTGCCCGTGCGCCCCGTCCGATACGGTGGGGTCGGCGACGCCATTGCGGCGGGCGATGGCGCGGCGAATGCTATCGATGGGCGTGATGCTCAAAGCGGAGTCCTTTCTATTGCTGCGCTCTAGTATAGACGCGACGGTGTTCGTTCGTGTTTTTGAACAGGTTGTTCGATAATTGCGGCGGCGCCATTCAGTAGACGGCATTTGGGGACGTTCCTTATGTGCCGGCACTTTGGGAACGTCCCTAAGTGCTGGCATCCGGGGACGCTCCTTGGTTGTTGCCTGTTCAAGAGTGTCCCCAACGATTAGTCGTTTAAAAACGTCCATTACAGTCGAAATTGTCAGCCCGGGACCGTCTCGGGCTACGATTGAG
>URDI01000013.1:0-42450 GCA_900546475.1 uncultured Collinsella sp. | reverse complement strand
CACTTGTCGCCGGTGACGAGCCGCACGCCGGAGAGCCCGCGCCCCCTGAGCCACGAGAAGAACTCGCGCCACGAGTCCGCCGACTCGGTGTAGCCCTCCGCGCAGCCGATGACCTCCCGGTCGCCGGTGGAGTTGACGCCGATGGCCACCAGAACGGCCACGTTCTCGTAGGACCCTCCCCAGCTGCGCTTGAGGTAGATGCCGTCGACGAAAACGTAAGGGTAATCGCCCTCGAGCGGCCTCTGGCGCCAGGCCTCGATGGACGCGAACGCCTTCTCGTTGAGGTTGGAGACGGTGCCGGAGGACACGGGCGCTCCCCAGAGGAGTTCGGAGACGTCCTCGATTCTCCTGGTCGAGACGCCCGCGAGGTACATCTCGACGATGGCCTCCTCGACCGAAGTCTCGCGCCTGCGGTAGCGCTCGATAACGGCCGTCTGGAAGGTCGCGCCGCGCAGCTTCGGCACGTTGAGCTCGACCTCTCCTGCCCCGGTGACGAGCTTTCTCGCGTAGTGGCCGCTGCGGTATGCCTCCCGGCCTGCCGTCCTCTCGTAGCGCCCGGCCCCCACGAGCTCGGACGCCTCCTCGTCGAGCAGCGCGTTGAGCGTCTCCTCGACGGTCTTCCTCACCGGATTCTTTATGTCCTTGCGCAGCGACTCCTCGTCGACTGTTACGATGTTCGCAGACACGGCCCGTGCCCCTTTCGTCGTTGATTTGTTGTTTAGCCGCTAGAAATCATATGACGGGGCGCGGGCCGTGTTCCGCTATGCGGTTGTCAATTTGCGAAAGAAATTATGCGTCACCCGATCAAGGAATCTCACCCCTCTACAGTGGTAACACAGGGCCCGTGCTGGACTTAGTTTTCAGAACATTCCGCAGACCAGGAAACCCCCTTATCCGCAGCTCCGAAGGAGCAGGATAAGGGGGTTTCCATGGTCGAGGACGTTCTAAAAACTAAGTCCAGCACGGGCCCGGACGATAACAACCGGCTACAGGTCGATGTGCGATTCCTTGATCGGGAACGGCTCCGCGAAGTGACAGGCGCAGCAGTGGCCCGGGGCAACTTCCTTAAACTCAGGAAGCTTCTCGGAGCAGATGCCCTGCGCGATCGGGCAGCGCGTGTGGAAACGGCAGCCGGTCGGCGGATCCAGCGGCGACGGCGGGTCGCCAGCGAGGATGATGCGTTTGCGGGTCTTCTGGATATCCGGATCGGGCACCGGCACGGCAGACAGCAGCGACTGCGTGTACGGATGGTGAGGCTCGCTATAGAGCGTCTTCCAATCCGAAACCTCGACCATCTTACCCAGATACATAACGGCAACGCGATCGGAGATGTGCTGCACGACGGACAGGTCGTGGGCGATAAAGAGATACGCCGTACCAAACTTGTCCTGCAGTTCCTTAAGCAGGTTCAGAACCTGGGCCTGAATGGAAACATCCAGAGCGGATACCGGCTCGTCACAGATAATCAGCTTGGGCTTCAGCGCAAAAGCGCGGGCGATGCCGACACGCTGACGCTGGCCGCCCGAGAACTCATGCGGATAGCGGTTGATGTGCTCGGGGTTCAGACCGACGACATCCAGCAGCTCACGGACGCGCTCGATACGCTCTTCCTTGGTGCCCACACCATGAATGGTCATGGGCTCGGAGACGATCTCGCCGATGGTCATACGAGGGTTCAGCGATGCATAAGGATCCTGGAAGATAAACTGCATCTCACGACGCATATCCTTGATCTCGTGCTTGCTCATCTCGGCAACATCTTTGCCCTGGAAGAACACCTTACCGGCAGTCGGCTTGGTCAGACGCATGATGGTGCGACCCGTGGTGGACTTACCGCAACCAGACTCGCCGACCAGGCCAAAGGTCTCGCCCGGATAAATCTCGAACGAAATGTCATTCACAGCAGAGACGACACGCTTGGAAAAACGCTTGGCGAACATGCCGGACTCTGCAGGGAACTCCTTAGAGAGGTGCTCAACCTTCAGCAGCGGAGTGCGCTCGTTCTTATCTGCCATTTACGCCTCGCCTCCCTTCTTGGAATCCTTGCGCGTACGGGACGTCTCAGGAGCGTTCTTGAGGAACTCGGGGTCACCGGAGTAGTGGCACGCAGAGTAATGGCCAGACTCGGTAACAACGCGCTCGGGGCGCTGCTTGCGGCACTTGTCCGTCGCATAGGGGCAACGAGGAGAGAAGACGCAGCCCTCAGGCAAGTTCATGAGCGAAGGCGGGTTGCCGTGAATCGGCGTAAGAGGCTTCTTCTCCTCGATGGCCTGCTCCGGAATGGAACGAATAAGACCCCAGGTGTAGGGATGGCGGCTCTCGTAGAAGATTTCCTCAGCAGTACCGAACTCGACGGGACGGCCGGCGTACATAACCATGATCTTATCGGCCATATCGGCGACGACGCCCAAGTCATGGGTAATCATGATAATGGCGTTGCCGTTCTTCTGCTGCATCTCCTGCATGAGCTCGATAATCTGAGCCTGAATGGTAACGTCCAGAGCCGTCGTGGGCTCGTCGGCAATCAGGATATCGGGATCGCAGGCAAGAGCCATGGCAATCATGACACGCTGACGCATACCGCCGGAGAACTGGTGCGGATACTCGTTGACGCGCTTCTCGGGCTCGGGAATACCCACGAGGTCCAAGAGCTCGGTGGCGCGCTTGAGCGCCTCCTGCTTGGAGTAGCCACGATGCAGACGAAGGCCCTCGCCCACCTGCTTACCGATCTTATAGACCGGGTTAAGGGAGGTCATAGGATCCTGGAAGATCATCGCGATATCGTTACCGCGAATGTGCTGCATCTCTTCCTCGGTCATCTCAAGGATAGAACGACCGCGATAGCGAACGTCACCGCCCTCAATCTTTCCCGGAGGCATCGAGATAAGGCCCATGATGGTCATGGCGGTCACGGACTTACCCGAGCCGGACTCGCCGACGACGCCCAGGGTCTCGCCGCGATCGAGCGTGTAGGACACACCGTCGACAGCGCGAACCACGCCATCCTCGGTGTGGAAATACATCTTAAGGTCATCGACCTCGAGCAGATGCTGGCCCTCGGGAACCGGCTGGTCCTTCAGGTCCACATAGTTCTTGTTCTTCTTCATCCTTATGCGTCCTTCATCTTGACGTCGAGGGCGTCGCGCAGACCGTCACCCAGCAGGGTGAAGGCGAGCACCGTCGAGAGAATTGCCAGACCGGGCATGATCATCATCCAGGGAGCAGTCAGAAGATACTGCTGACCGTCCTGAATCATGGAGCCCCACGAAGGCGTAGGCGGAATAACGCCCATGCCGAGGAAGGACAGAGCGGACTCGGTCAAAATGGCACCACCAATGTTCATGGTCGCGTAGACCACGATGGAGGCGACGGAGTTCGGGAAGATGTGACGCACGACGATACGAGCATCGGATGCGCCCATCGCGCGCGCAGCGTCAACATAGTCGTTTTCCTTGACCGTCAGGATCGCGGATCGGAAGACGCGCGCAATCGAGGGCCAGCCGAGAATACCGATGGCGATAAAGACGTTCTGAAGACCACGGCCGATAACGGCGATCATGGCGACAACGAACAGCACGTACGGGAACGCCAGGAAGATATCCGCGAAGCGCATGATGATCGTATCCCAGATGCCGCCATAGAAACCGGCCAGGGCGCCCATGATCAGACCGATCACCGTGGAGATGGCGGTGGCCATAATACCGACGGAAAGCGAAACGCGCGCGCCGTAGATAACTCGGACGAGAATGTCGCGGCCAAGGGCGTCGGTACCAAACGGGTGCTCGGCACACGGAGCCAGCAGCGAAGTCTCGGCCATGGTCGTCGAGTCAGAAGCCGTCGGCGACCCGAGCCAGGGCTTAGCCCACAGGTCTGCGGTCAAGGCAACCAAAACGACGATGATAATCCAGCAGATACCGATAACGGCGAGCTTATTCTTGCGAAGACGCTTGAAAGCGTCGCCCCACAGCGTGCGGGACTTGGCGGGAGCAGATGCGGCCTTAGTGGCGGTAGCCTGCTCCTGAGACTGAGAATCAGTTTCCTGCATGAGACGTACCTCCCTTAGGCCTTATCCGACGGACCGCCGAGGCGGATACGCGGGTCGAGGAATGCATAGCTAATGTCGACGAGAAGGTTGATCACCATAACGACGACAACGATGAGCGTAACGCCGCCCATAACGATGGGCCAGTCGCGCATGCTAATGGCGCGGTAGACCTCAGAGCCGATACCGGGCCAGTTAAAGACCGTCTCGGTCAGGATGGCGCCCGAAAGCATGCCGCCGAAGTCGACACCAATATAGGTAACAACGGGGATGAGTGCATTCTTAAGCGCATGCTTGACGATGATCGCGCGATTGGAGAGACCCTTGGCCTTTGCCGTGCGGATGTAATCCTGATTCATGACGTCGAGTAGCTGCGAGCGCATGATGCGGGCAGCATAGGCGGTCGAAACCGAAGCCAGCGTAATGGTCGGAAGCACATAGTGCATCCAATCCTGATACTGAGAGCTGGAGCCGCCGGCACCCGAGATCGGCATGGAGAATGCGCCGCCGGTGGCATCCTTAAGGATGACGCCAAAGAACAGCTGCAGCAGCATACCGAGCCAGAATGCAGGAACGGCAACGAGGATCGACGTGGTCAGCGTTACCAAAATATCCCAGAAGGAATAGCGCTTTACCGCCGAAATGATACCCGCACCGATACCCATGATTGCCTCGAGCACAATGGCGCACGCGGCGAGTTTAACCGTATACGGATACTTCTGGGCAAAGATTTCCGCAACCGGCAGCTTGCGCTGATACGAATTGCCCAGATCGCCATGAAGCAGACCATTCATGTAATTCAAGTATTGGTCCACAAGCGACGTTGGAACGGGATCGCCGTTCTCGTCAAGGATCGCGTTGCCGTCCTCGTCCGCCTGGACCAGGTGATAGCGCACGCGAAGTTGAAGCTCTACCTCGGGGGACAGAGCCTTGTCTCCACCGATCAGCTTGATCGGGTCTCCCGGCACAATATTCTGGAGGGCGAACAGAATCAACGTAACGCCCAAAAATACCGGGATGAACTGAAGCACACGTTTAACGATGTACTTACCCATACCACTCCCCTATCTAGGGATTAACCTAAATGGGATGCCGATCGCCAGACCGGCATCCCAAAATTACCATCAGCCAGTTTACCCCAGGTTAGGGAGAACTGTATGTTTCCCATGAGGTCTACGTAAATACTTGACCCTCATGGAAGCTGCAAAACTCTTAGGCGAGCTCAGCGGTACCCAGATCGGCGTGCTTCTGCGGATCGACATAGAGGTACTTGACGCGATCGGAGCCGACGATGGTGTGCGTGTAGAACATCACCGGGATAACCGGGCAGTCAGCGGCGACCATAGCGTCAGCCTCCTGCATCTTGGCGATGCGCTCGTCGTCGTCAACCGTGGCACGGGCCTCATCGACCTTGGCATCGAACTCGGGGTTGTTGTAACCAGAGCGGTTGTCGCCACCGAGGGAGTCGGAGTGGAACAGCGGGTACAGGAAGTTGTCCATGATCGGGTAATCGGCGATCCAGCCCAGACGGCCGAACTGATAGTTGAAGTTCTGATACTGCTCGAGCAGGGCAGACCACTCGGGAGTATCGGAGACGGCGGTGACGCCCACCTTGGCGAGGTCGCCGATGATGGACTCCATGATCTCCTTGTGGCCACCGTCCTGGTTGTAGGACAGGGTCACATTGATGCCACGATCGCCGTTAGCGCCAGCGGGAGCGACCTTGTCGAGGTACTCGTTAGCCTTGTCGACGTCATAGGCGCAGAACTCCCATGCGCCCTCCTTGTAGCCGGCAATTCCCGGAGGAACGATGCCGTCAGCGGGGGTACGGGTGCCCTTGAAGATGGTCTTGCAGATGGCCTCACGGTTGATAGCCAGGGAGATGCCCCTGCGCAGGTCAGCGTTGTTGAACGGCTCGGCCGTGGTGTTGCACGTCAGATAGTACGTGGAAGGCTCGGAGCCGAGCAGCATGCGCTCGCCGTCACCCATGGTGTAGCCATCCTTGGACTCGCCGCGGTCCTTCTTGGCGGCGTCGATCTGAGCAACGGGAACGTCGCAGACATCGAGGTTGCCGGCCTGGAACTCCTTGTAAGCGGTCTCCACGTCCTTGATGACCTGGAAGTGGATGGCGTCGATCTTTGCCTTGTCGCCATAGTAATCGTCAAACTTCTTGAGGTTGATCTCCTGACCATCCTCCCACTTGCCGTCCATCATGAACGGGCCGTTACCGACCGGGGCAAGGTAGAAGCTCTTGACATCGGACTCGGCGCACTCGGGAACCGGGGACAGAGCCGGGTGAGAGGCGACGAACGGGAAGTCGGCGTAGGCGGAAGTCAGCTTGACGACGAGGGTCTCGTCATCCGGGCAGGTAACGCCGGACAGCTCGGTAGCGTTACCGGCAAGCAGATCATCATAGCCCTCGACCATGGAAAGGTGGTAGGAGACCTCGGAAGGACCATACTCGGTAGCGATGGCCGACTTGGTGTTGACCAGGCGCTCCCAACCGAGCTTGAAGGACTTGGAAGTAACGTCGTCACCGTTGTGGAACTTGGCCTTCTTGATCTTGAAGGTGAACTCGGTGGCGTCGTCGTTAGCCTCGAAGGACTCGCAAGCCAGCGGAACGATCTCGCCCTTCTCGTTATCGTACTCCGTCAGAGCGTCGAAGAGCTGGTACTCGACCTGAGTGCCCTGATCCTCCTGGACGTTGTAGGGGTCGATGCAGACCGGGTTGTTGATGTAGAAGTTCAGCGTCGAACCGGACTCAGAACCGGAAGCGTCGCCGCCCTTCTTGCCGCATGCGGCAAGAAAAGCCATGGAGCTCGCAGCGAGGGTGCCGCCAACAAAGGCGCGACGACCCATAACGGGCTGGTGGAACATAGAATCAGCCATGCCATCCTCCTTATGAGATAGGACAAAGTGAATTCGGCCGGGCAACGTCGAGACAGCCCGATCGAACCATTCAAACGCGGTCCGCCGTTATGGCTGGTTATGCAGTGCGGACCAACGTTTCGCAATACAGTAGCGCATTTTATGCACAATATGGCGCTAATTCCGGTTAACGGTCGAGAATTTCTTTAGTTAGGCGAAGTATGTGGGGATATTTTGACTCTATTACAAGTCTGTAAACAAAAAGGGCCCCGCACATGCGGGACCCTTTACAAACGTATATACGCCGATGCTTAGTAGCCGACGATGCCCTGCGGGAAGAAGAACATGCACAGAACGACACACACAGCAAAAACGACGGCCATAATTACCGTCAGGCGATCGAGGTTCTGCTCCATGACGCCCGTGGCAGAGCTGGAGTTATACAGCGAGCTAGCGATCATATCCGAAACGCCGGTACCCTTACCGGAGTGCATCAGGACGAGAATCGTCAGCGCCACGGCAGAGATAGCCCAAACGACAAACAGAAGAATCTGGAACGGACCCATAGATAAGCTCCTTAATAGAACAATTTAAACTCCAGTACTGTACCACAACCTCCAACACTCCCCCATCCGCCATTTAGGGACGGGGTAGAAATGGCAGAAATACCAAAAAAGGGGTCGTCCGGTTGTGGACAACCCCCTTACTAGAAAACGGTATTTGTTTTCTATTAGGCCTCGGTGGCGAGCACGCGACCCGTCATCTCGGCGGAAGGCTCAAGACCAGCCATGGTGAGCATGGTCGGAGCGATATCGGAGAGACGGCCGTCCTCGATACCGGTGAGCTTGGCCTTATCATCAACGATGATGAACGGCACGCGGTTGGTAGTGTGAGCCGTGAACGGATGCTTGGAACCATCGGAAGCGACGTCAAACATGTGGTCGGCGTTACCGTGGTCGGCGGTGATCAGCGCAAAGCCGCCCTTGGCGAGAATCGCCGGGACAACCTTGGACAGAGCATCGTCAACAGCCTCGACGGCCTTAACGGCGGCGTCGAATACACCGGTGTGACCAACCATGTCGCAGTTCGCGAAGTTCACGATGTAGAAATCAGCGCGATCCTCGTTGATAGCGGCGACAAGCTTCTCGGTAACCTCGGGAGCGCTCATCTCGGGCTGCAGATCGTAGGTAGCGACCTTGGGGGAAGCGACGAGCACGCGCTCCTCGCCCTCCTTGGGCTCCTCGATGCCGCCGTTGAGGAAGAACGTCACGTGGGCGTACTTCTCGGTCTCGGCGGTGTGCAGCTGCTTCAGGCCATTGGCGGCGATAACGTCGGCCAGGACGTTCTCGGGGAACGTCTTGGGGAAGGCGACCTCGACGTCAAACGTCGGATCATACTCGGTCATCGTCACAAAGTGCGAGAGCTTAATCTGCTCGCGCTCAAAGCCGTCGAACTCCTTGTCCGTGAACACGCGAGTCATCTGACGAGCGCGGTCGGGACGGAAGTTGAAGAAGATGGCCGCGTCGCCCTCGTGAATGCCCTCGTTGTGGGCAGCGAAGGGCTCGACGAACTCGTCGCCGCGCGGATCCTTCTCGTAGTAGGCCTTGATACCGGCAACGGGGTCGGTATCGGCATCGGACGCGTTGACCATGACGTCGTAGGCACGCTGGATGCGCTCCCAGCGGTTGTCGCGGTCCATAGCCCAATAGCGGCCCGAAACGGTGGCAACGCGAGCGTCGCAACCGGTCTCCTCGGAGATCTTAGCCAGGAAGGCGCAGAACTCGCTCATGTAGCCGGCACCGGACTGCGGGTCGACGTCGCGGCCATCCATGAAGGCGTGGACGCGAACGGTCTTGACGCCATGCTGGGCAGCCATCTTGACCAGAGCCTCGACGTGGTTCATGTGAGAATGAACACCGCCAGGGCTCATAAGGCCCATGAGGTGCAGGGTCTTGCCTTCGGCCTTGACGTCGTCCATAGCCTTGACGAAGACCTCGTTCTTGGCGATGGAGCCGTCCTTGATGGCGTTGTTGATGCGCGAAAGCTCCTGGAACACGATGCGACCGGCACCGATGTTGAGGTGACCCACCTCGGAGTTGCCCATCTGACCGTCGGGAAGGCCCACGTCCTCGCCCGAAGCACCGAGCGTGGTGTGAGGATACTTCTCGTACAGGCTATCAAGGAAGGGCGTCTTGGCAGCGGCGACGGCGTTCTCGCCATCAGCCGGAGCAAGGCCGCAGCCATCCATGATGATCAGGAGTGCAGGAAGATGACGCTGTGCCATATGTCCTACTCGCCTGCCTTGACGACCATAGAGGCGAAGTCGGCAGCCTTGAGCGAAGCGCCGCCCACGAGGGCGCCGTCAACGTCGGGCTTGGCGACGAGCTCGGCAATGTTGCCGGGCTTAGCGGAACCGCCGTAGAGAACGCGGATGCCGTTAGCGAGCTCCTCGCCGAACATCTCCTTGAGGGTCTCACGGATAGCGCCGCAGACCTCCTGAGCGTCCTCGGCGGTAGCGGTCTTGCCGGTGCCGATAGCCCAGATGGGCTCGTAGGCGACGACGACCTGCTTGGGGCAGGTGATCTCAAGACCAGCAAGGCCAGCCTTGACCTGGTTCACGACGTGCTCGACATAGGTGCCAGCCTCGCGGACCTCGAGGGACTCGCCGCAGCAGAAGACGGGAACAAGACCGGCGGCAACGAGGGCCTTGGCCTTCTTGTTCTGGTCCTCGTCGGTCTCGTGGAAGTAGTCGCGACGCTCGGAGTGACCGATGATGCAGTAGGTGCAGCCAGCGGACTTGAGCATGTCGCAAGAGGACTCACCGGTGAAGGCACCCTTGGCCTCCCAGTACACGTTCTGTGCACCGAGGGCGATGGGGGCAGCCTGAATGCGGTCATGAACCGTGGTGATGTCAATGGTCGGAGGGCAGACAAGCACCTCGACGCCAGCCGGAACCTCGGGCAGAGCCTGAGCCAGCTCGTCGGCGAGCTTGGCGGCCTCGGCGACGTCGTTGTTCATCTTCCAGTTACCAGCGATAAGAAGGGTGCGATTAGGCATCGAGAAGCGCCTCCACTCCGGGCAGGGCCTTACCCTCGACGAGCTCCATGGAAGCGCCACCACCGGTGGAGATCCAGCTCATCTTGTCGGCCAGGTTGAACTTGTTGACAGCCGCGACAGAGTCACCACCGCCGATGATCGAGGTGCAGTCGGCCTCGGCGACGGCCTCGGCGATAGCCTGGGTGCCGTGAGCGAAGTTGTCGAACTCGAAGACGCCCATGGGGCCGTTCCAGAACACGGTCTTGGCGCCCTTGACGGCCTCGGCGTAGAGCTCCTCGGTCTTGGGGCCGATGTCCATGCCCTCACGATCGTCGGGGATAGCGTCGGAAGCGACAACCTCGGGGACAGCGTCCTCGCCAAAGTGATCGGCAACGCGGTTGTCGATGGGGAGCAGGATCTTGACGCCCTTTTCCTCGGCCTTCTTGAGCATCTCGCCGGCGCGCTCGACCCAGTCCTCTTCCTTGAGGGACTGACCGACGGTCAGGCCCTGAGCCAGGAAGAAGGTGTAGGCCATGCCGCCACCGATGATCAGGGTGTCAGCGGAGTCGATGAGGTGATCGAGAACGCCGATCTTGGAAGAAACCTTGGAACCGCCGACGATAGCGACGAAGGGGCGCTCGGGCTCGGCGAAGATGCCGGTCAGCGTGTCGACCTCCTTCTCGAGCAGGAAGCCGGCGACGGCAGGCAGGTAAGCGGCGGGGCCCACGACGGAACCCTGGGCGCGGTGAGCGGTGCCGAAGGCATCGAGAACGAAGACGTCACCATAGGAAGCGAGCTTCTTGGCGATCTCGGGATCGTTCTTCTTCTCACGCTTGTCGAAACGGACGTTCTCGAGAACGAGGACCTTGCCCGGCTCGACGGCGGCGACAGCCTCAGCAGCCTTCTCGCCGTAGGTGTCGGCGACAAAGGCAACATCGAGACCAGAGAGCTCAGCGAGCTTCTTGGCGACAGGCTCAAGGGAGAGCTCAGGCTGGAAGCCGGTGCCCTCGGGACGGCCGAGGTGGCTCATGAGGATGACGCGAGCGTTGTGCTCAACGAGGTAGTTGATGGTGGGCAGGGCAGCCTTGATGCGGGTGGTGTCGCCAACGACGCCATCCTTGATAGGCACGTTGAAGTCAACGCGGACGAGAACGCGCTTGCCGTCGACATCGATGTCGCGGACGGTCTTCTTGGTAAAGGCCATGTTTGCTTCTACCTTTCGTACGTGTCTGCCTCCCATTACGGCAGACGATTTCCTATAAAAAGGGCGCGACCCTAGGGTGTAAGCCCTATAAGGCCGCGCCCTTCTTTAGACGCTCAACGAGCTATTCGCTAAAAGCTAAATTAAGCAACGAACTTCTCGAAGTACTTGATGGTGCGGACCATCTGAGAGGTGTAAGAGTTCTCGTTGTCGTACCAAGAGGTGACCTGAACGAGGGTCTGGCCGTTGCCGAGGTCAGAGCACATGGTCTGAGTGGCGTCGAAGATGGAGCCGTGGGTCTCGCCGATGATGTCGGTGGAGACGATGTCGTCCTCGTTGTAACCGAAGGTCTCGGAGATGGTGGAAGCGTAGGCCTTCATAGCGGCGTTGACCTCGTCGACGGTGACCTTCTTGTCAACGACAGCGTAGAGGTTGGTGATGGAGCCGGTCGGCGTCGGGACGCGCTGGGCGGCACCGATGAGCTTACCGTTGAGCTCGGGGAGAACCAGGCCGATAGCCTTGGCAGCACCGGTGGTGTTGGGGACGATGTTGACGGCGCAGGCGCGGCTACGACGCTTGTTGCCCTTGCGCTGCGGGCCGTCGAGCGGCATCTGGTCGCCGGTCCAGGCGTGAATGGTGGTCATGATGCCGGACACGATGGGAGCGAAGTCGTTCAGACCCTTGGCCATCGGGGCGAGGCAGTTGGTGGTGCAGGAAGCAGCGGAGATGATGTTGTCCTCAGCGGTCAGCGTCTCGTGGTTGACGTTGTACACGATGGTGGGCAGATCGCTGCCGGCCGGAGCGGAGATGACGACCTTCTTGGCGCCAGCGTTGATGTGGGCCTGAGCCTTAGCCTTGCTGGTGTAGAAGCCGGTGCACTCGAGAACGACGTCGACGTCGAGGTCGCCCCAAGGCAGGTTGTTGGCGTCGGCCTCCTTGTAGATCTTGATCTCCTTGCCGTCAACGGTGATGGAATCCTCGCCAGCAACGACCTCGTGATCGCGAGCGTAGTTGCCCTGCGTGGAGTCGTACTTCAGCAGGTAAGCGAGCATATCGGGAGAGGTGAGGTCGTTGATAGCGACGATCTCGGAGCCCTCATGACCGAACATCTGACGGAAAGCCAGACGACCGATGCGACCGAAGCCGTTAATAGCAACCTTTACTGCCATTGTGTCTCCTTTCGTAAGGCCCCCGCAAGCTACAGCGCCCGCCGTTGAGGCCCACAAACTAACCACTCGCCTAATATACCTTTTTTTTGACTTGAATTTCACGAGAATAGTCGAAATTGAAAATCAAATTTACGTTAAAACGTTTTAAAGAATAAAATAGCAGCTAAATCCGTATATAAGTCGATACTTTAAACTACCGGTTTGCTTCAATGAGCTTTTCAAGCCTCAAAACTCGATGGTAGAGGGCCGACTTCGACAAGGGAGGGTCAGCCATCTCCCCTAAATCACGCAGCGACAGATCGGGATAGCGCTCGCGCAGGTCGCAAAAGACCGCCAAGGCATCCGGAAGCGCATCGCGAAGGCCGCGCTGCTCGAGCTCATCGATAAGCGCAAGCTGATGTTGGGCAGCACCGGCGCTTCTGGTCTGGTTGGCGAGCTCGGCGTTCACGCGACGGTTCACATCGTTCTTAACCAACTTGACCGCGCGCGCCTCCTCAATCTCGGCAACGCTGCGCTTGGCACCAATCAGCTTTAATAGATGCTCGATTTCCTCGGCGCTCTTAATGTACACGGCATATGACCCCCGCCGTGCATTAACACGAGCATGGACCCCAATCTGCCCCAACAGGTCGCAAAGCCCCTTAGCATATTGCTCGCCCTGCACCGCGATCTCCAAATGAAAATCGCCGCGTGGATCGGCCACGAAGCCGCCCGCGATGAGCGCGCCGCGGATGTAGGCAAGCCTGCAGCAGGGACGGGCAACGATGTGTCGGGGAACACCAGCAACGAGCCCTCCCCTGCGGTCTAGAATGCCCAGCAGCACCAGAGCCTTGTCCAGGTCGGGTTGATCGGGCAGGGTAATGAGATAGTTACGGACCTTATGCAAGACCGATTTACGAACGGTGAATTCCGTTTTGAGCTTAAGAATGCGATGCGTCAGCGTGATCATCGTGCGCGCGACGGCTCCCGTCTCGGTCGCGACCGTCAAACGATACCGCCCGGAGCCGGCCAACGAAAGCGTACCGCTCACACGCGTCAGGGCGGCAAGCGTCGACAAATCGCAGTATTCACATTCGGGTTCGCAGCGCGCAAGCTCGTCACGCACCTCGGCGGTAAACGACATGCAGGCCTATGCTTTCGTGTTGGCGCGCGACAAGTCGCGATGGGAAATGCTCACGTGATACTGGGCGCCTTCCAAATAACGCGCCGTGGCCTCGGCGATGGCAACGCTGCGGTGCTGACCGCCCGTGCAACCGATGGCAATAGAAAGCTGCGGCTTGCCCTCTGCGATATAACCGGGCATGACCGTATCGAGCAGCTGCGTCCAGGCCTTCCAGAACTCCTGCGTCTTGGGATGGTCCAGAACAAAGTCGGAGACTTTCTTATCGAGACCGGTCATGGTGCGCATCTCGGGATCGTAGAACGGATTGGGCAGGAAGCGAACGTCAATCATAATGTCCGCCTCGACGGGCATACCGTGCTTAAAGCCAAACGAGAACACGTGAACGTCCATGAGCTGCTGGTCGGACAACTCGGAGAACGCCATGCGCAATTTGTTGCGCAGCGCAGAGGTGCGTAGGCGGCTCGTGTCGATAATCATATCGGCTCGATCGCGCACACCCTGCAGCTGCAGGCGCTCGCGCTGAATCGCATCGGCCGTAGTCTCCCCCGGCTTGGCAATGGGATGACGGCGGCGATTTTCGCTGTAGCGACGAATCAGTACCTCGTCAGAAGCCTCCAGGAACACGATGTCGCAGCTCATCTCACGCTCTTCGAGCGCGCCGACCGCATCGAGCAGCTCATCGAACAAGCCCTGGCTACGCAAATCGCAGGTGACGGCGAGATGCCTGCCCACGCCCGTATTAATGCCGACGAGCTCGGCAAGCTGGGCGATCAGACGCGGAGGCAGGTTATCGATGCAAAAATAGCCCATGTCCTCGAACACGTGCATGGCCTGCGTGCGGCCCGATCCGGACATTCCGGTGATGATGACGATATCGGGGATGCGCTCCGAGCGCTCCGCCGCATCCATGGCATCTCCCTTTTGCATGTGCTGCCTCCCGAAAACAAGCGCGGGACCCAGCAACCCGGATCCCGCGCGGTCAATTGCCTTTATTGAGTATACCGCCCCGAGCGGATACGAGGCCTGTCTTACGCCTCAAGCGCAGCCTTGAACCAACTTGTAATACTCGTGGGGTGCGTGATGGCGGTGCCGACGACAACGGCCCAGGCGCCAGCATCGATCGCGGCGCGAGCCTCCTCGGGCGTATGCACGCGACCCTCGCAAATGATGGGAAGGCCGGGGAATTCCTCGGTCGCCTGACGCAGGAGCGGCAGGTCGGGGCCATCGGCCATGGTGCAGTCGATGGCGGCGACACCGTGAGAGAGCGTGGTAGATACCAGGTCGAAGCCCATATCAACCGCACGGCGAATGTCCTCGATGGTGGCACAATCCGCCATCAGGAGCACACCCTCCTCGTGCAGCGGACGGAAGGTATCCTCGACCGTCTTGCCATCGGGGCGCGGACGATCGGTGGCGTCGATCGCCACGATATCGGCACCAGCAGCAACGCAGGCGCGGGCGTGACGCAGCGTCGGCGTGATGTAAACGCCCTCGTGTCCATCCTTCCATAGGCCAATAACAGGAACCTCACAGCGACCCTTAATGGCGGCAATGTCGGCAAGGCCCTGGCAGCGAATGGCGGCGGCGCCGCCGAGTTCGCAAGCGCGAGACATTTGAGCCATGGTCTCGGGCGTACGAAGCGGCTCGCCCATATACGCCTGAACGCTCACGACGAGCTTACCCTTCAGGGATTGAATCAAAGGATCGACGGTCATAAGGCTGCAACCTTTCTCAGAACAGCCTCCCGAGGCGTGTTGTCTCGGGAGGCTCCTACAGCAGATACGTTTACTTTAACGAAGCGAGAAGATGCTCGGCGGCACCGATGAGCGGAGCATCGCCCTCCAGAGACCCGATGAGAATCGGCGTGTCCTGGAGCGGATCGAGCGCCTGGCTGGCATAGCCCTCGTGCACCGAATCCTTCCACGTCTGCGAACGCCAATCGGGACCCTGATGAATTACGCCGCCCGAAAGCACGATGACCTCTGGATCCAGAATATTGGCAAGCGAGCCCAAGCTGGCGCCCAGCGCAAAGCCGGCGTCATGGATGACCTCGGTCGCCTTTGCGTCGCCAGCACGACACAGGTCGTTCACGTCGCGACCGACCGAAGGACGGCTGGGGTCAACTCGACCGAAGCGTTCGTCGTACATACGGCCAATCGAGGTGCCCGAAGCAACAGACTCAAGATGGCCGGAACGCCCGCAGGCGCAGGGAATGCCGGCGGCAGCCGAGCACTCGATGTGGCCCATATGACCGGCAGCACCATGGAAGCCCTGCATCACGCGGCCGTTCTCGACATATGCGCCACCGATGCCCGTACCGATTCCCAGGCACAAGACGGAGAACTTGCCCTTGCCGACGCCCCAGTGGGCCTCGCCCAGAGCATGAGCCTGCACGTCGCCCACAACGGCAACGGGAAGACCAAGGTCCTCGCGCAGACGCGGCCCCAACTGAACGCCGGACCAGCCGGGCATGATCTCATTGGCATAAGCAATGGCGCCCGTCTTGGGATCGACGACGCCTGCGGCACCGATACCGACACCGAGAACCTCGACATCGGGATTCGCCTCAAGAGCGGCCTTGATAGACGCCTCGATACGCTGGAAGACGGCCTCGCCGCCCTCCTGGGCCTCGGTAGGAATCTCGGCCTCAAAAACGGGATGGGGCACACTACCGTCAGCCGGGTACTCCATGATGGCAGTCGCAATTTTAGTTCCGCCGATATCGACAGAGCAGACGTACTTGTTCTCCATGTCGCTCTCCTTCGGAGATAAAAACAACTACAGGAAATGCGCCGTCAGGCTAGCCGTCACAGCGCAGTAAAGGTTTTCCAGGTGTCCGAGATCGCCGAGAAACCGTGTGGCCATTGACCTAATGGGTCATGGCCACACGGTTGAACGGCGAGGTCGGGTGCCTGGGAAGCTTTACAGGAGACCGTTGTCCTGAAGGACCTTCCTAATCGCCTCGACGTTCTCGCCGGTCATGGCCTTCACCGGGCGCGGCATGGTCGGGCTGTCGAAGATGCCCATGAGGTTCATAGCGGTCTTGAAGGCGCCGACGCCACCGGCATAGCCCTGGACGCCCGAGGTGACGTCCCAGATGTGCGAAATCTCATTGAGGCGATCCTGCTCGGCCTTGACGGTAGCCCAGTCGCCGGCCTGAGCGGCCTTCCACTGGCGCACGTAGCCCTCGGGCTCAACGTTGGCAAGGCCCGGGACAGAACCGTCGGCGCCACCGAGGTAAGCGCCGTCGACAACAACCTCGTGACCGGTGAGGATGCTCATCGGATGGCCGTTCTTCTCGTTCTCCTGAACGAGATAGCGGAACGAGATGTCATCACCCGAGGAATCCTTGACGCCAGCAAGGACGCCCTCGGCGCCGAGCTTGGCAAGGAGCTTCCAGGGGAGCTTGGTGTGAACGCAGACGGGAATGTCATAGGCAAAGATGGGCAGGTCGAGCTCCTCGTGCAGGATGCGGAAGTGCTCCTCGACCTCGGTCATGCCCTGCAGGGCATAGAACGGGCAGGTGGCGACAAGCGCATCGGCGCCCAGCTCCTGAGCGACCTTACCGTGCTCGATCATGCGCTCGGTCTCGGTATCGATGATGCCGACCAGGACGGGCACGCGGTGGTCGACGATACGAACGGCCTCGGCGATGATCTGGCGACGACGCTCATCGGTGGAGAAAACGACCTCGCCCGAAGAGCCCAGGAAGAACAGGCCATCGACGCCGGCATCGATCATGCGGTTGATGCTGCGCTCAAAGGAGGCAACGTCGAGCTGGTGGTCTTCGGTATCGGGAACAACGACGGGAGGGATAACGCCGGTGAATTTCTGAGTTGCCACAAGAATCTCCTTAGTTGTCTGGCGGGCGGCCCTATGCCACCCACTCTTGTTGGCAGTGTCCAGGCCGTCTAGGCCAAAGAACACGGGTAGAACGTTTGGTTAAAAAAGTCGATGACTTCGTTTTCAAACGCGTTGATGCGCTCATGAGCGTATTTGGCATAGATGATATGCCTCCGGTCACACTCAAGACCGTTGAATACGGCAAACTGGCCCTTGGGATCACTCACGGCATCCATGAGCGATGTGCCCATGAGCACCGATCCACGCACCCGAGACGACAACGCCTCGAGGCCACCGGGAATTGGATTGGCAACCGCCGTGCAGGCGAGGCCCCGCTCGTCCAGAGCAGAAACCGCCAGCGCGACTCCGCCGCCAAGGCCCTCGCCCCATGCAAAGATGCGGTCGGGGTCCACGCCATCAAGATTGCGCGCCACCTTCGCCATCGCGCAACCCCAACGGACGCGCTTGACAAAAGCAGGAGAGGCAATCCCCTGCTGCAGCTCGCTGGATCCAATCGCCTCATCGTCCAGCGCAAGCACGGCATATCCCATGGCCGCAAACCTCGTCATGTGATGCCATCCCCGCACGGGTCGGTCGATGTCGTGAAACATCAGACATAGCGGCACAAGCTCGGATGCTCGGGCGCGACCGGCAGGCTCGATCAAACGTGCGTGGACCACATCGCCACCAAGCTCAAAGGAAACCTCGGAGTAGCGGGCATACGGATTGGCAAAATCGATCGCCGTAATACTCGGCCCGCAAACCTCAAGGTCCGAAGCGGCTATCTCTAATTCGGAAACATCCGCAGAAGCATCACCGCGCCAATCCCGGAAATCAGCGAGCCTTGACGAGACCGTTCCGGGAATCCCCACAAGGTCGGAGACAATCAGCTCATTGACATTGCTCTCGCACTTAGACATGAGCCTCCCCTCCCTTGCAGAAAAACGGAATGATCAGATCGTCAAAATCCTGAATCTCCTCGTGGCCAAAGCCTTCAAAGAACTCATGACGCTTTTCACAGGTCAGGTTGTTATAGACCGCAAACTGCGTCGCTGGCGGACAGACGGTATCGGCTGTGCCGGTGCCAAACAGCACGGGGCATTTGACCATAGGGGCAAAGTTCTTGGAATCGAAGTACGCCAGCTTGGCATAGGCTTCGTCGATACGAGTCGAGTCCTCGTCAAACCAGCGAGACCAATAGCGCAGGCCCTCGTAGGCAATGTCGTCGGCATCCAAATCCCAGACCAGGCGGAAATCCGACAGGAAGGGATAGAGGATGGCGGCGCGATTGATAAGCTCGCTGTTAAGTGCACAGGTCGCAATGCCCAAACCGCCGCCCTGCGACGCGCCGTTCACAAACACACGGGCAAGATCGATGCCCTCGAGCTCGCGAACGATGCGGCACAGGATGCGAATATCTTGGTGCAAGCGGACATAGTAGAGGTTGGCCGGATCGCCGTCGATACCGGCGACGATATGGCCCGCGACCGTTGTGCCCTCAAATCCACCAATGTCCTCGGAGGGACCTCCTTGGCCGGGGCAGTCGAGGGCGATGAGTGCCATGCCCATGCCCGCAAACGACGCCTGCTCAAACCAGCTGCGGCTTGCACCCGGATACCCATGGAACTGAAGTACCAATGGCACGGGCTCGTCCGAGACGGGTTTAAGGTACTTGGCATGCAGGCGAGCGCCACACATGCCGGTATACCAGAGGTCGAAAAGCTGGCAGGTCACGGCATCGGTGACCGATGCCGTCTCGATCGCATAGTCAAGCCCGACGGCGTCGGCCTCGGCCATGCGGTCCTTCCAAAAGAGATCGAAATCTGATGGACGGGGCATGGCGCCCCGATACCCACCAAATTGCTGTTGTAGCTCCTGAGCACTTGGCATGGCTCGTGAACCCAACCTTTCGAAATCGCAACGGAGGTGCGCCCGGCAAGGGAACCGGGCGCACGGGAGGGAAAGCGAGGCTACTCGCCGAGCTTGGGATGCAGCAGCGACGGCGCAGCACCGAGCAGCATCTTGGTGTAGGGGTCCTGAGGGTGCTGGAAGACCTGCTTGGCCTCGCCCTGCTCGACGATCTTGCCGCCATTCATAACGATGATGTCGTCAGAGATATAGCGGACCGTCTGGATGTCATGGCTGATGAACACCATGGCCAGGCCGAGCTCCTTCTTAAGGTCGGTCAGCAGGTTCAGAATCTGCGCGCGGACCGAAACGTCCAGAGCCGAGGTGGGCTCGTCGGCGATGATGGCATCGGGGTTCAACGACAGGGCACGGGCAATTGCGACGCGCTGGCGCTGGCCGCCCGAAAGCTGGCCGGGAAGAACCTCGGCGGCGGAGCTGGGCAGACCGGTGAGCTCCAGGAGCTCCTTGACGCGCTTCTCCTGCTCGGCCTCGGTACCCAGGTTGTGGACGCGCATGGGGTCGAGCAGCTGCTCGCGAACGACCATGCGGGGATTGAGCGCCGTAGCCGGATTCTGGAACACGACCGAGATGACACGGCCCATGTGGCGACGGTCCTCGGCGGTACGCTTGGTTACGTCCTTGCCCTTAAAGTAGACCTTGCCGCTCGTGGGGGCCTGCAGGCCGCACATGACGTTGGCGGTGGTGGACTTACCGCAACCGGACTCGCCGACGATGCCGATCGTCTGACCGGGCATGAGCCTAATCGTTACACCCTGGACGGCGTGAACCAGGTTGGGGTGCAGAATCGAGCCGGTACGGGTCCTAAAGGTGACGTGGACGTCATCAAGGAAGATGATCGGCTCGACGCCGTTGACTGCGGTCTCGCTCATCTACATCACCTCCGCGTGAGGGGTCAAACCATTTGCCTTGAGCACCTCGTCGGGGAGCTCGGAATAGAAGTGCTCGGTGCCGGGCACGCGCTTGAAGACCGGACGGGTGTCCAGGCCAATGCGCGGATGGCTCGAGCGGGGCGCGAAGCGATCGCCCTTGGGGAAATCGCGCGGGCTCGGAACAGCGCCGGGCACCTGGTGCAGACGGCCCGAACCGCTCTCGATGGACAGAACGGAGCCCAGAAGACCGCGGGTGTACTCGTGGATCGGGTTAGTGAGCAGCTCCTTGGTGGGCGCCTGCTCGATAACCTGACCGGCGTACATAACCGTGATGTTATGGGCGACCTCGGCGACCAGCGCCAAGTCATGCGAGACGAAGATCATGGCAAAGCCGAGCTTGGCCTGAAGGTCGTTGAGCAGCTTGATGACCTGCTTCTGGACGGTAACGTCCAGAGCGGTCGTGGGCTCGTCGCAGATGACCAGCTTGGGGTCGCGGGTAAGGGCCATAGCGATCAGGACACGCTGACGCTGGCCACCGGAAAGCTCATGCGGGTAGCTCTCGAGCGTACGCTTGGGGTCGAGGCCCACGAGCTCCAGGAGTTCCTCGGCGCTGCGGGTGCCGCCGCGCTTGGTGAGCTGCTTCATCTGGGCAGAGATGAGCATGGAGGGGTTGAGCGAGGACAGGGCGTCCTGATAGACCATAGCGATATCGGTACCGCGCAGGCCGAACCACTCCTTCTTGCTCATCTTGAGCAGGTCGCGGCCCTCCCAGAGGACCTCGCCGGAAAGGTGCTCGTCATCGTCGGTCAGGCCCATGATGGCCAGCGTGGTGATGGACTTACCGCAACCGGACTCGCCCACCAGGCCCATGGTCTGACCAGGACGGACGTCAAAGTTGACATGGTCGACGACGTTGATATCGCCGTGATGCTCAAACTGAATGCAGAAGTCACGGACCGAGAGAATCGGTTCGACAGACTCGTCGGGCACATGGCGATCGTCACGCTTGAGCTCGACATCGCGCAGGGCGCCAAGGCGAGCGGAGAGGGACTGGGCCTGCTCCTTGTAGGCGCGAACGGGGTCGGAGACCAGCAGGTCGGCCTCGCGACGCTTGGAGGAATCGGTCGGATCCAGGGCGGCGGAGGGAGCAGCGGCCATGGCGTCGGTAATGCCCTCGGAGAGGATGTTGAGCGCCAGGCAGGTGATCATGATGGCCAGGCCCGGGAACAGCGCCTGCCACCAACGGCCGGCGAGCACGCCGCCGCGGGCGTCGGCGAGGATGTTGCCCCAGGTAGCGGTGGGCTCCTGGATACCAGCGCCGATGAAGGTCAGCGAGGCCTCGAAGATGATGGCGTCGGCGACCAGGGTAACGGTGAAGACCATGATCGGGGCGATGCAGTTACGCAGAACATGCTTGATCAAAATCCACGGAGCCTTGGCGCCGGAAACGATGACCGCGCGGACATAGTCCTCGCCGTACTCGGACACGATGTTGGCGCGCACGATACGGGCAATCTGCGGAGTGTACATAAAGCCGATGGCGAAGATGATCGACGGCACGGAGTTGCCCAGGATGGAGACGAAGACGGCCGCGAGGGCGATGCCCGGGATGGACATGATGATGTCCAGGATACGCATGATCGTCTCGGAAACGGCCTTGCGCGAAACCGCCGCAAGGGCGCCCACGACCGAGCCGCAGACCAGAGCCATGGCAGTGGCGCCAAAGCCGATAATCAGCGAGTAACGACCACCGTAGAGCATGCGCGACAGAATGTCGCGACCCTTATCGTCGGTACCGAAGATAAATCCGTTGCCGGGAGCCTGGCGAGCCGTAAAAATCTCGACCGGGCTATAGGGGGCAAGAAGGGGCGCCAGAATCGCAGTCAGGGCGACCAGCACCAACACGACGGCGGCAATCTTAGAAGACAGCGTCATCTTCTTCCAGCCACCGAGCTTGAGCCCCTTGGAGGCAGCCTTCTCGAGCTGCTCGGTTTGCTTCTCTCGAATCTTTACCATAATCTACACCGTCCTGATGCGCGGGTTGATGAGCAGGTAGAGCATGTCAACCACGATGTTGATGATGATGAAGGCAAGAGCAACGACGATAACGACGCCCTGAACCAGGTTCGCCTCGTTGCCCTGAACGCCCTGCAGAATCGCGGTGCCCATGCCGGGGAGGTTGAAGATAACCTCGATGACGACGGCGCCGCCCATGAGGTAACCGATCTTAAGACCGAGGGTGGTGACCGGGGTGATCAGCGCATTGCGAAGAACGTTGATGCCGACGACGACCTTCTCGGGAACGCCGGCGCCGCGAGCCATACGGACATAATCCTTATCGAGCTCCTCGACCATGGCGGTACGCACGATACGAGTCATCTGGCCCGTCAGCGGAAATGCCAAGGCGATAGCGGGCATGATCATACGTCCCAGATAGCCAGCCGGATTCGTGGTGAAGTGAGGCAGAGCACCCGATGCCGGAAGCACCTTAAGGTAGGAAGAGAACAGCAGGATCAACAGAACGGCAAGCCAGAACGACGGGGTTGCCAAGCCGGCGATGGAAAAGACGCGGATCACTTGGTCCGGCCATTTGTCGCGATACAGTGCCGCGATGACGCCGAGTAAAAACGAAACGACCGCACCGATGGCAAGGCCGATGAAGGTCAGCTGCATCGTGACGGGCAGGGCCGTGGAGATGCGCTTGGCAACGGAGTTGCGAGCAGCACCATAGGTGCCCATGTCACCATGGATCAAATCGCCCATATAGCGCACGTAGCGCACAGGCCAGGGGTCGTCCAGACCATACTTCTCATGGTACTCGGCAACCGCCTCGGGCGAGGCACCGTCACCCAACGCCGTGTAGGCGGGGTCGGTCTTGGAGAACGACATAAGGAAGAACACCAGGACGGTGACGCCCAATGCCATGATCGGCAGCGCCACAAGACGCCTTCCAATCAAACGTAGCAAGTTGTTCACGTTCTCTCCCCTTTCTTTTGTCGGTAGGACCAACTGGTATATGAGTACGGATACTCATTACAAGACCCGAGCGACATCGAGGTCGCCCGGGTCTTTGTTTCAACTATGAGGATACGGTCCCAACGACCGACATCCTGCATACAGACTCAAGCGAGTCTTACGCCTTGACGGTCGCAACGCCCCTGAAGGACATGCTCGTCGTGCCGATGCCCTTGAAGCCATCGAGGGCCTCGCCGTTGGGCGCAGTGGACGGATCGTCCCAGGAAGCGGAGACGGTCTTGACGTGGACAACGGGGTACAGAACGGCGTTGTCGGCAATGATGTCGAAGCACTCGTTCCACTTCTTCTGCTGCTCATCGCCCTCGGCGGCAAGAGCCTCGTCCATGAGACCGTGGAGCTTCTGCCACTCAGCGGACTCCTTCCACGGGCAACGGGTCTGCATCCAGACGTTGTCGCCGTACCACCAGTTGAGCAGCAGGTCGGGGTCGGCGCCGAAGCAGGAAGGATCGCCAGGGGCAAGGAGGATATCGTAGGCCTCGCCGCCGTCGATGGCAGCGTAGGTGGCCGGCGAGGTATCGGTCTGGATGGTCACATCGAAGCCGAGAGCGTCGAGGTCATTCTTGACCTGGGCGGCCATGCCCTTAATCTGCTCGTTGTCGGTGGTGCGCAGGGTGATGGCACCCGGGGTGATGCCAGACTCCTCGATGAGCTTCTTAGCCTTCTTGGCGTCGGTCTTGTACACCGTGGAAGCCTCATGATAGTTGGTGAAGCTCTTGGGCAGGTAGCAGCTGGCAGCGGTGGCAAGGCCGGCGAAGGTGTTGCTGACCATCTTCTCGGTGTCGAGCGCATACATGACAGCCTGACGGACCTTGACGTTGTTCCAAGGCTCCTTGGCGACGTTGAACATGATGAAGCGGGTGCCGAAACCCTGAACGTTATCGATCTTGCAGCCGGCGCTCTCGAGCTGGTCGACGGCGTCAGCGGTAACGAGCTCCATAACGAGCGTGGAGCCCTCCTGCTGAGCGGTAACGCGAGCGGTGGGGTCGGTCAGGATGCTGTACTGGATCTTCTTATCCTCGGCAGCATACTCACCGTTGTACTCGGGGTTGGGAACCAGGGTGATCTCGGTATCGGAGATAGAGTCGTACATCCAGGGGCCGGAGCCGATCGGCTGCTTGGCGCGATCCTCCTCGGTCTGGGTGGCCGGGGTAACGCGGACGATGGCCAGACGATCCTTGAGCAGGGAGAAGTTGGGGACCTTGGTCTTGACCGTCACGGTGCTGGCGTCCTTGGCCTCGATGGACTCGAAGGGCTGGAAGAACGGAGCATAGGTAGCGGAAGCGGCGCAAGCGGTGTAGGAGGCAACGACATCGTCAGCGGTGACCTCGGTGCCATCGGAGAACTTGGCGCCCTTGCGGATGGTGACCTCGAAAGTGGTGTCGTCCACAGACTTGGGATCGTCGGTGGCGAGCTCTTTGAAGGTGCTGTAGTCGTGGTAATCGATGCCGTAGAGGCCCTCGACGACGTGCCAGTTAGCACCCAGGCCCACAGCGGAGCCGGTGCTGGCGGGATCGAAGCTGGACGGAGCGTAAGCGGAACCAGCGGTGATCACGCCGCCGCCACGGTTGGCGGAATCGGTGGAACCGGAAGCGGAACCCTCGTCGCTAGAGCTGCCACCGCAGCCGGTGAGACCAAGCCCTGCGACAGCAGCGACGCTGCCGGTGAGGCCGAGGAACGAACGCCTGGACATACCCTTGTTGATGATGGCCATGTCTTCTCCTATCAATAGAGAATCTTACCCGGGAGCGCCTAGACGTGCCCCCGCGCAACTTGCGGACGATATATACCTTACCTACCGACGAACCCAACTGAGGTGCCGCGCTCGGCGACCGATACATACATACGCTTGAACGGTATTTGCTACCGTTCACCGAATTCATTGACAAACGATTCGCCAGACAGTATGTATCGACGAGGTGAGATATCAGTCTTCGTCAACCCGCAGGATAGCAGGGTTGTTCACCATGGCTAGTCAAACGTTTTAGCGTCAATTAAACCCGAAATCGGCTGGTAATCGCCGTGAAATAAATGATTGAAAATCACGCAATCATGTATATCAGTTGTTTAGAGGCGTGTTTAGTTTTCGGATTGCTTTGCCGCCGCCTCGGCGCGCTCGGCATTCCATGCAACGAGCGCCTCGTGAACCGCTTTGGCGACATCGGCAGGAATGCCTCGAACTTCCGCGATCTCTTGCTCGCTCGCCGCGCGCAAACGCTTCATCGAGCCAAAATGGCGCATAAGGGCACGTTTTCTGGTGGGTCCCACGCCTGGAACGTCATCGAGTACCGAAACCGTCATGGCTTTATCGCGCAATTCGCGATGGAACGTGATGGCAAAACGGTGCGATTCATCGCGCACCTGTTTAATTAGATAGAGCGACGCGGACCCGGTCGGCAGCACGACGGGAGTCTCGTCCCAAGGCACGAAAACCTCCTCATCGGCCTTTGCCAAGCCACAAACTGGTATATCGAGCCCAAGAGCCTCAAGTTGCTTGATCGCAGCGGTCAATTGCGGCTTACCGCCATCGACAACGAGCAAATCGGGGCGCGAGCCAAAGCGCTCGTCGGCCATGCGCTCGGGAGCATAACGTCGTCCCAAAACCTCGGACATCGACACGAAGTCGTTTGCCTCGTCCAATTCGGCCTGAATTTTAAAACGACGATACTGACTCTTGTCGGCGCGCCCGTTGGTAAACACCACCATCGAGGCGACCGTAAAGGTGCCATGCAGTGTAGAGATATCGAAGCACTCGATACGCAACGGCGGCGATGGCAGCGCCAACGCACTTTCGAGCTCCAGGAGCGCTTGATTGGTGCGGTCGTCAGCGTACCCCGTTCGCATCATGTAGCGCATGAGGGCATGGCGCGCATTTTTGGATGCCATATCGAGCAGACGGTGCTTTTCGCCACGCTGCGGCCTATGGAGATGGCAGGAACGCTCACGCTTGCCCGCAAGCCACTCCCCCAGCGCTTCCGCATCCTCAAGCTCGACGGAAAGGTTGACCTCAGCTGGAATATCAGCCGTCTCGTCGTAATAGCGCTTAAGAAAGCCCGACTGGAGCTCTTCCTCGTCAACATCAAGACCCTTGTCGAGAATGAACTCGCAGGTGCGAACTGTTCGGCCCTCGCGAACGACGAAGACGCAAGCGGCGGAGATGGTCTCCTCGCGATAGAAACCGATGACATCTATATCGACACTGGAGGGAAAAACGACTTGCTGACGATCGTCCAGACCCCTGATGACCTCCAAACGACGTTTGACGCGTGCCGCGCGCTCAAAGTCGAGCGCCTCAGCGGCATCCGTCATCTCGGAGGTCAGCTCATCGACGACATCCTTGCGATGGCCCGACAAAAAGCGCTCGACACGCTTGACGTTCTTGGCATAGTCTGCCGGGGAAATCACGCCGACACACGCACCCGGGCCGCGCCCGACATGGTAGTCAAAGCAGGGGCGCCCGTTTTGCGCGCAAATCATATTGACGATGTCTTCCTCGCCCTTGTGGGACTCGACGATACGGCGACAACGACGCCACTCCGCACAGGATGCGGAGCAGATGGGGATAACCTTGCGCAGCGTATCTATCGTCTCACGTGCCGCGCGGCTATCGGTATAAGGTCCAAAATAGCGCGTTCCCGGCTTATGACGCTCACGCGTGTATTTGATAGCGGGATACAGGTCGCCCTTTGTAATGGCGATAAAGGGGTAGCTCTTGTCATCCTTGAGGTCGACGTTAAAGTACGGATGGTACTGACCAATCAAATTGCGCTCGAGCACCAACGCCTCGTGCTCGGTCTCCACCACGATATAGTCAAAGCTCGCCACCAGCTGCATCATCAGCGGGATCTTCTGGCGCTCGTCCTGCAGCGTCACGTACTGACGCATACGGGCGCGCAGGTTTTTCGCCTTGCCCACGTAGATGACATCGCCCTTGGCGTCTTTCCAAAGGTAGCAGCCGGGCTGCGTGGGAACGCGCGAAACCTGCTCGGCAAGCGTTGGAATGTTGTCGTGACCGGCCACGCGCACCTACTTGCGACGAATCAGCGCCGAGACCTCGGGCATCTTAAGGACGACGGCAAGGCCAAAGGTAACAGCAAGCGAGACGACACCCGCAACGCAAACGTAGCCAAGAGTAATCAGAATCGAGCCGCCAAGTGCCCCGACAAAGTGCTCAAGCGCCCACATGACGCCGGCGCCTGCGGCAGCACCCAGGCCACCGAGCAAAAGGCCAAAGAAACCGCCATGCAGGATAGATTTAACCTGAAGACCACGCAGACGACGACGCAGCCACCACAGCGAGCAACCGACCAAGATCACGTAGTCGACGACATACGAAAGCGCGATTGCGGGCATACCGAAGCCCAGCACAACGCCAAACAGCAGAACCGAGCCGGCCTGGCCGATGGCGGAATACAGACAATAGCGGCTATAGGGCTTCATGTCGAGCAAGGCAGAGAAGCTCTTCTGCATCAGCACGACCACGCCGTAGAGCGGCAGGGAAAGTGCCAGGTAGATAAGGAACTCCGACACCAGCGCCACACCGGACTCATCGAACTTGCCAGCGCAGTAGATCATGTTGAGCGGACGCGCGAAGACAATCAGGTACAGCGCGAATGGAATCAGGAAGAACAGCATCTGGGCGACGCCACGCGAAATGCCCGTGCGGACGCTGTCGTAATCCTTCTCCTGTGCGTCGTGAGAGAGCTCGGTATAGAGCGCCGTCGAAAGCGAGGCGGCAATCAGCGCGTAGGGCAGCGTGTACCACAGGCGCGCATAGGCGATGACGGAAGGACCAGTCTCGGGCTGGACCACCAGCGCAGCAGCGTTGGTGATAGAAGTCGAGACAAACATGCACACCGTGGCGAGCAGCGTCGGGATACCGAGCGCAATCGTCTGGCGCAGTGCGGGGTCCTTAAAGTCGATATGGATATGGGGATGCACGCCGTGCTTGCCAAGCGCGGGGATCTGACATGCCATCTGAACAAAGACACCGAGGGTCGTACCGGCCGCAATCAAGATGATGCCGGCACGTTCGCCAAACTGTGCGGACACGGGCGCAAAGCCCATAAAGCTCGCAATGACGATCACATTGTTGAGGACCGGGGCAAACGTCGACCAGAAGTAGTCGCGGTGTGCGTTGAGGACGCCCGAAAACACCGAGCCCAAACCATAAAACAGAATCTGGATGGCAAAGAAACGGAACATGAACGCAGCGGTATCCATGCTGCCGCCGTCACCCGAAAGGAACGATTGCGTCCAGATAAAGCCCGGGGCGAACACGGTCCCCAGCAACGAAATGCCACCCAGCACCAATAGCAGAATACCGAGCAGGTTGCCCACGTACTCGTTAGAGGCCTCGCGACCCTGCTCACGCCTCACGCCCATGTACACGGGCAAAAACGCCGTCACGAGCATGCCGCCCATCACGAGTTCGTAGAGCATATTGGGCAGGTTGTTGGCGACCTGATAGGAAGACGAGAGCAGCGACATGCCGATAGCGGCCGCCATTGCCCACGTGCGGATAAAACCGGTGACGCGAGACACGATGGTCAGGATGGTCATAAGCCCGGCGGAACGACCAACCGTGGAGTAGTCCGACGAGCCCATGTCGTCAGTGTCGTCTCGCGACGAAGAAGCTTCGGATGAGGGTGTCTGAGGCGCAGATTCTTTTGCAAAATGAGCTCCGCACTTCAATTCTTCCTGCGGCATCGCTCAGTCCTCTCTCGTAATCGGGGCGACCGTCGCCCCGCAAAATGCAATTAAATCATCGGGTGCAAGCTCAAGCTGATAACCACGCTTGCCTCCCGAAATAAAAATGGTATCCCAAAGGACACATGTCTCATCAATGAGCGTCCGGTAGCGTTTTTTCATACCGACCGGACTGCAGCCGCCGCGAACGTAGCCAGTCGCCGCAAGCAAATCCTTCACATGCATCATGGCCAAGGACTTCTCCCCCGCGGCACGCGCGGCGGACTTTAGATCGAGCTCGTCGGCAACAGGGATGCAGCACACGACGTGGTCGTTGGACGGCGTCACGCAGACCAAGGTCTTAAATCCTTGTCCGGGCTCCTCGCCAAGCTGCTCCGAAATCGCGACCCCCAGGCCCGCCGACTCATCACCATCGTCTTCGTACGTATGTAGAACATAGGAAATGCCGGCGCTTTCCAGCTCGCGCATCGCATTGGTTTTTGGCGTCTTTACAGCCTTTGCCATGGCATATCCTTTCCCTCGCATTCGGACGCAAGGATTAAGTATATGTCCAATTCGGCTGCATACGTCACTTCGACACAGCAAGCGCCATCGAATCACAAGGAGTCGATGGCGCCCATAAACTGAATCGCCTATTTATTGAGCATCAAGTTGAGCCTGACGCTCCCGGTCACGCCTGAGCAACGGCGCCAAAAACTTGCCCGTATAACTCTGCGGACAGTCCGCAACCTGCTCCGGTGTGCCCGAAACCACGACGGTTCCGCCGCCGTTACCGCCCTCGGGGCCCATATCGATCAGGCGGTCGGCAACCTTGATGACATCAAGGTTGTGTTCAATCACCAGCACCGTGTTGCCCGCATCGACCAAGCGCTGCAGCACATCGAGCAGCTGGCGGACGTCCTCAAAATGAAGGCCGGTCGTCGGCTCATCCAAAATATAGAACGTCTTGCCCGTCTGGCGTCGATGAAGCTCCTTGGCGAGCTTCACACGCTGCGCCTCGCCGCCCGAGAGCGTCGTAGCGGGCTGGCCCAGGCTCACGTAGCCCAAGCCTACATCGTACAGCGTCTGGAGCTTGCGCTTAATCTGCGGGATATTCCCAAAGAAGGCCAGTGCCTCGGTGACGCTCATGTCGAGCACGTCCGAGATGGTCTTACCACGGTAGGTGACCTCAAGCGTCTCGCGGTTATAGCGTTTGCCGCCGCAGACCTCACAGGGGACATAGATATCGGGAAGGAAGTGCATCTCGATCTTAATTTGTCCGTCGCCCTTGCATGCTTCGCAGCGACCGCCGCTCACGTTAAAGGAGAAACGTCCCGGCGAGTAGCCGCGCGCCTTCGACTCCGGCGTACTCGCAAACAGCGCGCGAAGATCATCCCACAGGCCAATGTACGTAGCAGGGTTGGAACGCGGCGTGCGACCAATCGGCGACTGGTCGATATCGATAACCTTATCGATACACTCGATGCCCTCGATTTTCTTATACGGACCCACAGGGCGCGTCGAACGGTGAATGGCATTCGTAAGGGCAGGTGCGATGGTGTCGGTAACCAGGGAGCTCTTACCCGATCCCGACACGCCGGTAACGACCGTAAGCGTACCAAACTCGATCTTGGCGGTAACGTTTTTGAGGTTGTTGGCGCGGGCGCCCGTGATCTTAAGGCAGCCGCGACCGGGCTTGCGGCGTTCATCGGGAACCCGAATCATTCGCTTGCCGGTCAGGTAGGCACCCGTCATCGAATCGGGGCACGCCATGATATCGGCAGGCGTTCCCGCGGCGACCACGTGTCCGCCGTTCACGCCCGCGCCGGGGCCCATGTCGATCACATAGTCGGCAGCACGAATCGTATCCTCATCATGCTCGACGACGATGACGGTATTGCCGATATCGCGTAGGCGCTCAAGCGTCTTGATCAGGCGCTCGTTATCGCGCTGATGGAGGCCAATCGATGGCTCGTCCAAAATGTACAGGACACCCATGAGGCCGGCGCCGATCTGCGTTGCCAGGCGAATGCGCTGGGCCTCGCCTCCGGAAAGCGTCGCCGAGGCACGATCGAGGGTCAGATAGTCGAGTCCGACATCGACCAGAAAGCGCAGGCGCTCCAGGATTTCCTTAACGATGCGCCCGCCGATAAATTGTTGGCGCTCGGTAAGCTCCAAGCCCTCAAAAAACTCGAGCGACTCGCGGCACGATAGGCAGCAGACCTCGTAAATGGACTTGCCGCCCACGGTGACGGCGAGCATCTCGGGGCGCAAACGAGCGCCGTGGCAGCTCGAGCACGGCTCCTCGCGGATGTACTTCTCCAAGCGCGCCTTGGTGTTCTCATTCGTCGTCTCGGTATAGCGCTCGTACAGGATATTGCGCACACCCGAGAACTTGGTGTCCCACTGGCTGCGGCGCCCATCGAGCTTTTGATAGTCGACCGAAATCTTCTGGTCGCCCATGCCGTCTAAAAACGCACGACACACCCGCGGAGGCAGATCCTCCCACGGCGTATCGACGCTCACCTTAAAGTGTTTGCAGACCGCAGCGAAAATCTGCGGATAGTAGTTAGAGTTGCCAAACAGGCTGCCAAAGACCCCGTCGGCGATCGACTTCGAGGGGTCTTCGATTAGGGCCTCGGCATCGACCGTCTTCTTAAAGCCCAGGCCATCGCACTCGGGGCACGCGCCATAGGGCGCGTTGAACGAGAAATCACGCGGCTGCAGGTCATCGATGGAGTGTCCATGCTCCGGGCACGCTAACGCCAGCGAATACTCCAGCAACTCGCCTTCGGTCCCCTCGGGAGCGTCGCGGTCGGGCAGCAAGTATACGTTCACATTGCCGTGCGCCAGCGCAGTCGCCTGTTCAACGGACTCGGCAATACGGCCCAGCGAGTTCTCGCGAATCACGATGCGGTCGACCACGACCTCGATATCGTGCTTGAATTTCTTATCCAAATCGATAGGGTCATCAAGCGAGCGAACCTCGCCGTCGACACGCACGCGGCTAAAGCCCTCGGCGCGAAGGTCCTCAAACAGCTTGGTGTACTCGCCTTTTCGCCCGCGCACCACCGGTGCCAGCACAAACGCGCGGCGGCCCTCCCCCGCCGCCAGGACCTTATCGGCGACCTGGTCGGTCGTCTGGCGCTCAATGACGCGGCCGCATTCGGGACAGTGCGGGGTGCCCACACGGGCGAACAGCAGACGCAGATAGTCATAAATCTCGGTTACGGTGCCAACCGTCGAGCGAGGGTTTTTAGATGTCGTCTTTTGGTCGATCGACACCGCCGGCGAAAGGCCGTCGATTGAATCCAAGTCGGGTTTGTCCATCTGGCCCAAGAACTGGCGCGCATAACTCGAAAGGCTCTCGACGTATCGACGCTGGCCCTCGGCATAGATAGTGTCGAATGCCAGCGAACTCTTGCCCGAGCCAGAAAGACCGGTAATGACCACGAGTTGGTCACGCGGAATGGAAACATCGATATCACGGAGGTTGTGCTCACGAGCGCCGCGAATAACGATAGAGGAATCAGACATGGAAGCTCCTTGCCTCCTATTGCATCGAATCATACTGCCGATGAGTTTAGCGCACTCGACGCGCACAGATGTTCGTAATACAAGATTCGCAGACCTTTAGCTTTGCGTATCGGGCGCTTTGTTTCTCGAAATGCCGTGGAAAGGTTACAGTAATCTAATACTGAACTTAATTTGCTGTACCAGAGGAACGTCCATGACCGAAGATATCCCCCTTGAAATCACTTCGAGCGACATGGCCAATCTGCCCATATTCATCGCCGTCCTTATCGTGGCCGCCGTCGTCGTGCGCGTGTATTTTTCAATCAAACGCAACGAAAAGCCACCCATTGCCCGCGTCTTTTGGTGCGCGACGCTCCTCATCCCGCTCGGCGTGGTAGCTGCATGGATTACGAATCAATCGCTCGTAAATGAGGGCAGCTCCCTATGGGTCCTTTCTTATTCGGCGCTCGGTGCTGCCGCCGTCATGCTTCTTGTCGAGCCCTTGGTTTCGGGACTTATCGACCAAACCGACCTTGCGACGGGAACGGTTGCCTGTATTTGCCGCGACATCCTTGTCATCGCCGCTGTTTCAGCGCTCTCGTTCGTTTCAATCGAAATTGCCTGCAACGAAACGTTCTATCGCATTCCCGCCAACTCATTCGGGTTTTCCGTCGGGTTGCTCGCGACGGTTCTGCTCTCCCTTTATTTGCTGGGACAGCGTCATGGAGGCGTCATGGCTCTCGTGCCCGTCGTCTGCTGCATCCTTGGCATTGCCGAGCACTTCGTCATAACGTTTAAAGGCGAAGCCATCCTGCCAAGCGATATCTTGGCCCTTGGCACCGCAATGGAAGTGAGCGAGGGATACGAGTTTACCTTTACCGCCGGAATCGTAACCTCTCTCGCCCTGCTGGAGATTTCCCTGGGGCTTCTTTCGCTCATCCGACCGCAAAAGCTCCGTACGCCCACCCATGTCTTCCCCGCTATCGCCGCTAACCTCTGTGCTTTTCTGTTAGTGACCGTTGTGGGGCTTTCAGGCTTTTCCAACATCGACTTGGAGCAGGCGCTGGATTTTGGATTTGACCGTTGGCAGCCCATCACCACGTATGCGTCTCAGGGTTTTATCACTTCGTTCACCGAAATGGTCAACGAGTTGCCCATTGAGAAGCCCGAAGACTATACGCCCGATGAGGCGCAGAGCATCGAGCAGGAGCTCGCCGCCGTCTACGACTGCACATATGGCTCGAGCGAACAGCGCGCGGCGGCCGTTGCCCAGTTCAATGAAATCAAGCCGACGATTGTCGCCGTCATGAACGAGAGTTTTAGCGACCTTTCGTGCTTTGAGCAGCTCCAGACGGCCGGGTACACCGGCCCCGCATTCTACAACTCGCTTCCCGACACACTTGTTCGCGGCACCATGCTCGCTTCGGTCGCCGGTGGCGGAACGGCTAACTCCGAATTCGAATTTTTGACCGGAGCGACAACGGCCTTTGTCGGATTAGGCAAAATCCCCTATCAGCTGTATCAGATGAATGGCGTCAACAGCCTGGCAAAGAACCTTAAAGAGCTTGGGTATACCGCCACCGCTATGCACCCGCAAACCCCGTCAACTACCATCGAGATAAAATCTATCAGCAGCTGGGCTTTGGAGACTTTCTTTCAATCGGCGATTTCGAAGGTGCGCCCTATTACCATGCCGGCGTATGCGACTACGCCACCTACGACAAGATACTCGACCTGCTTAGAACCGACGAAGCCCCGCAGTTCATCTTTGACGTCACGATGCAAAATCACGGCGGCTACGACTATGGCACCGTTCCCGCCGAAGAGCTGACAAACTATTGGGTCGAGGGAGCCAGCGAGGGCGCCAACAGCGCGCTCAACACCTATCTCACCTGCATCAACGCATCCGACCGGGACCTCGAGTACTTTATCAACGAGCTCCGCAATATCGGCAGACCGGTTGTTCTTGTCTTTTTTGGCGACCATCAGCCGAGCGCCGCAACGACTCTCAACGACGAGCTGTACCCTCAGGAAGATACGGCAAGCCACGCTTTCCGTATCTATCAGTCGACATATCTCGTCTGGGCTAACTATGAGATCGCCGGCAATACCGAGCTCAACGTCAACGACACCGTCGGGGCAAACGAGATTGCAGCCATTACCCTTAATAAGATCGGCGCCCCGCTCACCAATTACCAAAAGGCCCTGCTTGCGACAAGGTCAGATGTGCCCACCATCAATGTCGCCGGCTATCTCGGTGCCGACGGGCTGCGCTACGACTTGGAATCTAAAGACAGCCCCTACGCCTCGACGATCGACAAGCTGCAGCGCATGCAATACCTCGAGTTCGCCAGCAAAGTTCAGTAAGCCCGCCCATTCGCTTGGGCCCATCGTATTGCAAGCACGCTCGGCCCAAACGCATCGCAAATGACTCCCGCTCGCAAACGAGGGTACAATGACGCTCGTGTCACATCGCGGGGCCCCGGCCCCAGCATATACAAAGGAGTCATACATGGGTTGCGAACACGCACAGGCCGCCGGCGGACAAACGTCGCCGTCGCAATTTGAGGAGAACACGCTGTCCGAGGTCAAGCGCGTCATCGCCGTGCTTTCCGGCAAGGGCGGTGTCGGCAAGTCATTTATCACCGGTGCCATCGCCACCGAGCTTGCCCGTCACGGCCACAAAGTCGGCGTCCTCGATGCCGATATCACCGGTCCCTCTATCCCCAAGATGTTCGGTATGAGTGGACGCCACGTCCATGCGCTTGGCAACCTTATGCTGCCCGAAATCTCCGAGCACGGCGTCAAGGTCATGAGCTCCAACCTGCTGCTCCAAAACGAGACCGACCCCGTCCTTTGGCGCGGTCCGGTCATCGCAGGCGCCATTAGGCAGTTCTGGAGCGAGACCTCGTGGGGCCCCATCGACTACCTGCTGGTCGACATGCCTCCGGGAACGGGCGACGTCGCCCTCACGGTCTTCCAGTCGCTGCCCGTCGATGGCATCGTCATCGTCACGAGCCCGCAGGATCTGGTCTCGATGATCGTCGCCAAGGCAGTCAACATGGCCGAGAAGATGAACGTCCCCATTCTGGGAATCGTCGAAAACATGAGCTATATCGAGTGCCCCGATTGCGGCAAGAAGATCGAAGTCTTTGGCAAGAGCAAGCTCCCCGAGGTCGCCGAGCGTTACAACCTCGAGATCCTAGGACAGCTTCCCATCAATCCGGCACTCGCCGAGGCTTGCGATAAGGGCGAGGTTGAGACCGCACTGCCCGATGGTATGCTGCCCCAGGCCGTCTCTGCCGTCGAAGCCATTGCCCCGCACGAGACCGCCGAGGCCTAAGTGAACACAAACGCCTCCTATGACGTCTTGGTAATCGGCGGCGGGGCCTCGGGTCTCGCCGCCGCCATTACGGCCGCACGCGCAGGCAAAAGCGCCTGCATCGTTGAGCGCGATGTTGCCTGCGGCCTTAAACTTCTTGCGACCGGCAACGGCCGCTGCAACCTTTCCAACGAATCAATTGATTTCCAGCGGTACAACCACCCCGAATTCGTCGAATCCGTCATGGGTCCCCAGCCTGAGCAAGAGCTCGGCAGTTTCTTCTCCTCGCTGGGCATCATGACGACCTCCGAGGAGGACCGGCTGTATCCGCGCTCCCTTCGCGCCGAATCGGTGCGCGATGCGCTTCTCAACGCTTGCAATCGTCTGGGTATCACCTTGGTATGTGGAGCAAACGTTGCCTCGGCATTCAAAGCCCCCGAGGGCTGGGCACTCCAAATAGACCGTCCCGCGCAAGCACTCAAGACAAAAAAGCACGACGACCGAAAATCGGAACTCCGCTCGCTTCGGAAGGCGCTCGCTGACACCCCTCGCAAGAACGAGACGCTGCAGGCAAAGGCCGTAATTATCGCTACGGGCGGCAGCCCTGCCGACATCGCGAAGACGTTCAATCTTCCCCTCACACCGCAGCACCCCGTCCTCTGCCCTGTGTCGGCATCGGTCTTCGGCGACCAGACTGCGCTCAAGACACTGGATGGCCTGCGCGTCCGCGCCCGTTTGACGCTCACCCGCAATCACGAGGAGCTCTGGCGCGAAGACGGCGAAGTGCTCTTCCGAACCTTTGGCATCTCGGGCGTTGCCGCCTTTAATCTCTCCCGTCGCGTCCAGCGTGGCGACACGATTCTGCTCGACGTTTTCCCCGACCTCTCCAAAGACGAGTTGCTCGATATGCTCAACCAGCGAGTTGAGTTGCTCGGCGGCTTTTCGCCCCGCGACCCCCGCTGGCTCGACGGTATGCTCGCCCCGCAGTTCTCTCACGTTGTCTGCACCGCATTCGAACAGTGCCACCCCGGGTCGCACGACGCCATCCATCTGGTCTCAATCCTCAAGCACTTTAAGCTGCTCGTCGAGGGAACGAC
This sequence comes from uncultured Collinsella sp., assembly GCA_900546475.1. Classification (GTDB taxonomy): domain Bacteria; phylum Actinomycetota; class Coriobacteriia; order Coriobacteriales; family Coriobacteriaceae; genus Collinsella. Next base: position 5,714 of record URDI01000013.1, on the reverse strand, counting down.
AGAGGAGCGTTCGGCCCAGGTCACGCGCGGCGGCGTGCCCATCGAGAGCGTCTCAGCTCCCAACCTCTGCGTGAGCAACGCGGCAGGCGCCCCACTTTGCATCTGTGGCGAGGCGCTCGACATCGATGCCGATTGTGGCGGTTTCAACCTTGCGTGGGCTTGGATCTCGGGTATTCGCGCTGCAAGCAGCCTATAGCCGCGCAGTCTATAATCAAAACGCATTCGGGCCGTCTGGGACACCGGGCGGCCTCTTTCTTGCATCTAAGGAGACCTCGATGATCGAAATCACCCAAGTCCACGCGTCACTCGATGAGGCCGGCGATGAAAAAACTTGCCTCATCGTTGGCAAGCGAGTCGTCAAACGCGTCCTGCGTTGCAAAGACTCCGAGATCAAGTCCATCGAGCTCCACCGCAAGTCCATCGACGCCCGCAAAAAACGAGACGTTCATTTCATCCTGAGCTTTCGTGTTGAGCTGACGAGCCCAGACATCGAGCAGACAGTGCTCGGCAGCGTGGCCGAGCGCGACCGCTCACGCGTGCGCACGATAGACGACAATGAGCCTTCATTCCCCTCCCCCGTTTCCGGCGCACCCAAAGAGCGCCCTGTCGTCGTCGGTGCCGGATGCGCTGGCCTTTTCGCCGCCCTGACCCTTGCCGAAGCGGGTCTGAAGCCCTTGCTTATCGAACGGGGCGACCCGGCGCTTCGCCGCTCGCAGGCAATCGACCTCTTCCTGAAGGAGCGTATCCTCGACCCCGAAAGCAATATCCAATTTGGCCTGGGCGGCGCAGGGACCTTCTCGGACGGCAAGCTCAACACGGGAACCAAGAATCCTGCCCATCGACTGATTCTCGAGACCTTCGTCGATGCGGGCTCACCTCGCGACATCCTGTGGGACGCCAAGCCGCACATTGGCTCCGACATCCTCCCCACCGTCGTCACCAACATTTCTCAGCGCATCGAGCAGCTCGGTGGAACCGTCCGCTATCGAACAAAGCTCGTCAATATTCGAACCGATGGATCTGGCGCCATCACCGGCGTCGATGTCCAACCATCCCAAGAAACCGCAAGCGAGACAATCGCCACAAAGCACCTCATTCTCGCCTGCGGCCATTCCGCCCGCGACGTATTCGAGCTTCTCAAAAAACATAACGTTGCCCTTGCGCAAAAGACCTTTGCCATGGGTGTGCGCATCGAGCATCCACAGCGCGACATCGACCATGCCCAATATGGCCCTTCGGCGGGGCACCCGGCACTCGGAGCAGCCCCCTACAAGCTTGTCGCCCATCTCCCCAACGGCCGCAGCGTGTTCTCGTTTTGTATGTGCCCCGGCGGACAGGTTGTCGCGGCTTCTTCCGAGCAGGGCCATCTGTGCGTCAACGGCGCCAGCCTCAATGCCCGCGACGGGCGCAACGCAAATGCCGCCCTACTCGTTAACGTCACACCTGACGACCTTCCCGGCGATGATCCGCTCGCGGGCATTGAGCTCCAGCGCGCCTGCGAACGAGCCGCCTATCGCCTGGGTGGCTCCAACTGGAACGCGCCGGCACAGCTCGTCGGAGATTTCCTTGCGGGGCGCGCCAGCACGGCGCCCGGAAAGGTAAAACCAACCTATCCACTTGGCGTGACCTGGACGGCGATCGACGATGCCCTCCCGCAGCATATCGTCGAATCGCTTCGTTTGGGAATCCCTCTGCTCGGCAAAAAACTGCGTGGCTATGACCGTCCCGATGCGGTTCTCACTGGCGTGGAGACGCGTTCGAGCTCCCCGGTCACCGTCACCCGCGATCGAACATGCCACGCCGCGTCGACCCCGGGTCTTTACCCTTGCGGCGAGGGAGCAGGATATGCCGGCGGCATCATGAGTGCCGCCACTGACGGCATCCGTTGCGCTGAGGCGCTGATAGCAGACCTCTAGTGCACGAACTCCCGCGTCCGAATGACACAGGCCCCGAGCTCCACAGGGAACTCGGGGCCTGTTCGCTACTTCCTGAATCGTGAACCCTGGCGTTTTCTGCCCGAAGCAAAGGTAGAGCCCTTGCGAGCCTGCGAACGCAAACGCTCGATCGTTTCGTCCTCAGATGCGCCCTCAAGCATCGCCCGAATCTGAACGACGGCATCGCGCAGACGTGCCGCCTCCTCAAAGTCCATGGCGGCGGAAGCGTTACGCATGTCTTCCTCCATGGTCTCGACGATCCGCACAAGCTCGTCATGCGGCAGCCCTTCCAGCTGCTCGGCAAGCGTCTGTTCAGGCGTCACCGTCTCTGGCACCTCGCCCTCGCCGTTTTCATCGGGTGTATAGAACGCACCATGGCCCAGAGAGTCGCCCTTCGAGCGTCCCTTGGACCCCACGGTCTTTTCGGCCTCGGCAATAAAGCTCGAAATGTCGTTGATGGCCTTGCGCACCGTCTTGGGCACAATGCCGTGTTCTTCGTTGTAGGCCATCTGGATCTCACGACGGCGCTGCGTCTCCTCGATGGCTTCTTTCATCGAATCGGTCACGACGTCGGCGTACATGATGACCTCGCCGTCGGCATTACGAGCCGCACGGCCAATCGTCTGAATCAGCGAACGGCGGTTACGCAAGAAACCTTCCTTATCGGCATCGAGAATTGCCACCAGCGAGACCTCGGGAAGATCCAGACCCTCGCGGAGCAGGTTGATGCCAACCAAAACATCGATCTTGCCCTCGCGCAACGTTCGCAGAATCTCGACACGGTCCATCGTCGCCGTATCGGAGTGCATGTAGTTGACCTTAATGCCGGCATCGAGCAGGTGATCGGTCAGATCCTCGGCCATGCGCTTGGTCAGCGTGGTCACCAGCACGCGCTCCTTGCGGGCCACGCGCTCGCGAATCTCGTCCTCAAGATCGTCAATCTGGCCTCGGACCGGACGAACGTCGATTTTGGGATCGAGCAGGCCGGTCGGTCGAATAATCTGTTCAACATCGTTTTGACTCACGCGCAACTCATAGTCACCCGGCGTGGCCGAAACGTAGATGAACTGCGGGATCCTCGCCTCAAACTCATCGAAGCGAAGCGGACGGTTGTCGAGCGCCGAGGGCAGGCGAAAACCATGCTCCACCAGGGTCACCTTACGCGAACGGTCACCTTCGTGCATGCCGCGAATCTGCGGCACCGTCACATGGCTCTCGTCGATGATGCAGAGCATGTCCTTGGGAAAGTAATCGATCAGGGTAAACGGCGGCTCGCCCGGTTTACGTCCATCCAGATGACGCGAGTAGTTCTCGATGCCGTTGCAAAAGCCCATCGTCTCGAGCATCTCGAGGTCATAATCGGTCCGCTGCTGCAGGCGCTGTGCCTCGAGCAACTTGTCGGTCGCTTTGAGCTCCGCCACGCGCTTTTCGCATTCTTCGCTGATCGATTTCAGGGCCGCCTTCACCTTTGGCTTCTCGGTCACGTAGTGCGAAGCCGGCCACACGGGAATCGCTTCGTACTCACGCAACATCTCACCGGTAACCTCATCGATCTCGGCAATCAGTTCGACCTCGTCACCAAAGAACTCAAAGCGCAACGGATGCTCGGCATAGGGCGGATACACGTCGACGACATCGCCGCGCACGCGGAAGGTACCGCGCGCCAAATCATAGTCATTGCGGTCGTATTGAATGTCGATGAGCGCATGAATAAAGTCATCGCGCTCGAGCGGCACCTTCTTATCGACGTTTGGTGCCAAGCCCGCATAGTCCTCGGGAGAACCGATGCCATAGATGCACGAGACCGATGCGACGACAATCACATCGCGTCGAGAAAGCAACGATGCCGTCGCCTGATGGCGCAGCATCTCGACCTCTTCGTTAATCGAGGAGTCTTTCTCGATATACGTATCGCTCTGCGGAACATATGCCTCGGGCTGATAATAGTCGTAGTACGAGACGAAGTAGACCACGGCGTTGTTGGGAAAGAATTCTTTGAGCTCGCTCGCAAGCTGGGCGGCGAGGGTTTTGTTGGGGGCCATGACCAGCGTTGGCTTACCGAGAGCTTCGATGGTCTTGGCCATGGTAAAGGTCTTGCCCGAACCGGTCACACCAAGCAAAACCTGATAGCGGTCTCCGTCCCTCACACCCTGCACAAGCGACTCAATGGCCTTTGGCTGGGAACCTGCAGGTTCATAGGGAGACACGACCTCAAACGGCACCTCAGAGCCCTCAACGCCAAAACGTTTGAGCTCTCCGCCAACACGCTCAACTTCAAAATCCGCCATGGATACTCCTAACTCATATATCTGCAGTATACGCAGGCGGCAGGCATAGTCCTATACGAACCGATCGGGATAGAGGGTCTTGTAGCGAACCCAGGCATTATTGACACGAATCAGATACGCCTGCGTCTCGGGAAAGGTGATTGCATTATGAAGCGAGGTGCTCTGCTGCGCCCATCCGTCGACATTGCCCATGCCGGCGTTATAGGCGGCAATGGCACTGTCAGTCGATCCGTTAAAATACGTTAGAAGATATGAAAGATACGCACAACCAAACTCGATGTTCGTAGCGGGATCGTTAAGATCGTCGGCCGAATACTCGCTACCATCGACAAGACCCTTGGCAATCATATCGTGTGCAGTCTCGGGCATCAGCTGCATCAATCCCCGAGCGCCTTGATTCGACTCCGCCTCGGGATCCCAATTCGATTCCGACTTTATGACGGCACACACCAGATACGGATCAAGATTGTGCGAAATGCTCGATTGCTTTACGTACGCCTCGTAGTCAATTGGATACAAAGGCTTAAAGAAGGCGGCAGGGGCATTCGAGTAGACGAGCGAAATAAGGCCGAAGGCGAACACGACGGCAAGTGGCGCCACGCGATACCACGTAAAGAAACGTGTCTTAGGCATCGGCCTCCTCCTTATCCACTTCATCCCCGAAGCCATGGCGAGCAAGCCATGCATCCAGTTGTTCAAAGAGCGTGTTGTCGCCCGCTGCGTTATCAATCACGGTTGTGGCGAGACGGCAAAGCGAAGACTCATCGGGTTGGCAAGCGCAGCGAGCATCAAAATCGGATGGCTCCATACCACGGTGAATGGCACGTTCACGACGGACCGCCAAAGGAGCACTAACAACCATAATTTCATCCGCAAGGCCAAAGGCGTCCTCAAAGCCAGTCGGAGCAGATACTTCGACCGCAGCGAAGGGATAGCGGGGAGACGAAACCGTGCAGCAGACAGGATCGAGAATCCTCAGCGAAAGCTGCTCAATGAGAACGGGGTGCACAATGCTATTGAGCCTTGCAACCGCATCAGGAGAGACAAAAGCTCGAGAAGCGAGGATGTTACGTCGAACGCCGCCCTCCTCGTCCAAAATATCCCAGCCAAACTCTTCAGCAAGAGCATTGACGATATCCGACCCCGGCACGTACAGCGATTTGGCAAGAACGTCTAAATCGATAAGCAGGGCTCCGCGAGATTCCAGATAGCGGCAGGCAGTCGATTTACCCGAAGCAATATTGCCCAAAACAAAAACGGTAAACATCAAGCCCTCCCTAACGTCAATGCGAGTTATTATCGCGCAAATACAAAGCGACAGTTCAAAAAACAGCCAAACAGTAAGAGAGTCAGAAGAAGAGCCCGTTCACAAGACACAGCTTGTATATAACACAAAAAGGGAGAGGCCGCGAGGCCTCCCCCTTCTTCATTCCATTGACGGCTCGGTGCCGTCCACCGGTCAGCGGCGCCCTGGCCTCCCACGGGCTGGCCC
>URDI01000012.1:0-45270 GCA_900546475.1 uncultured Collinsella sp. | reverse complement strand
CTCGAGCGAGCGGGCGTTGAGCGCGTCGGCGCGGCGCTCACGAATTGAGGCATGGGCCTGTTGGCGGGCAGCACGGTCGGCAGAATCCGCCGCCACGCGCACGCGGTCGCCGATAACGCCGGCGTTTTCGGGGGCGGCCGTCAGCGACTCCTCAAAGGTGATGCCCTCGTCGCCAAAGGTGAGCTCCATCGACTCGCGCGCACCGCGGTCGGGGATGGCAAACACGCAGGCATAGCGCTTGCCCACGACCTCCTGGATGCGCGTCATAAAGCGATTGTCCGAGCCCGCGATGGCCGGCTGCTCAATCTTGAGCTCTGCCGTCACCGCACCGCCGGCACGAATCAGGCTCACGTAGTTAAGGCGCTGCTGGGCACCAAAGTCGAGTTGCTGGGCGCGCACGTACAGACCGTCCAAGCGGTCAATCCCCGCCTCGCCGGCGCGTGCCTCGATATCCTCGTAGGCGCGCAGGCAGTCGTCGAACAGCGAGCGCGGCTCGGACAGCACCACGAGCGCCTTGCCGCTCACATGCGACAGCGGGCTCACGGTCTGGCCGTACATCACCGGCAAAAAGCGGTCGAGCTCGGGCGTGACGATGCGTGCATCCACCATCTCGAGCAGCGCCGCCAGCTTACTGTCGTCCTGGCTGGCGCGGTAGAGCGCCACGTGCATGTTGTGAACGGCCTCGTCGGTGAGCGCCAGCTCGCGGCAGGGAAAGATTTCGATGCTGTCCTCGTTGCCGATGGTCTGCCCCGTGGAACTCACCATGCGGCGGATGCGATCAATCTCGTCGCCAAAGAACTCAATGCGCACGGGTGCCTTCTCCTGCGCGGGGAACACCTCGACGGTATCACCGTGCACGCGGAACAGACCGGGCGCGTCGGCGACACCGGCATTGGTATAGCCCATGCCCACCAGGCGCTGCGGCACCTCGTCAAAAGGGATCTCCTCGCCCACCGCAAAGGTCGTGGACTCCCAGTAGCGGCTCTCGACTGGCGGCACGCAACGCAGCAACGCGCGGGCCGAGGCAACCATAATGCAGTTGTCACCGCGCACGATGCGTCCCAGGGCCTCGCAGCGCTGCGCCACCACGGCATCGTCGGGCGCCTGCTCGCACCACGGGTAGTCCTTGCGCTCGGGAAAGCGGCACACATGCGCCAGACCCACATAGGCGGCCAGGCTGCGCGCGGCGCGATCGGCCGCGTCCTCGCCGCTCACGATGTAGACCGTGGGACGCGGACGGCGCGCAAACTGGGCGGCAGCCATAAGCGTGCGACCCGACTGCGACACGGCCAGCGTCACGTCCTCGCCGGCATCGAGTCCGGCCTCGACGGTCTGCAGCGCCTCGGCAGTGTAGAGCTGCGCGGCTATACGGTGAATGAGCATGCTGTTCCTCCGGCATCGCAACGCCAAAAGCCCGCCGGGGCAAGCTCGGCGGGTCGTACGTCAAATACATTGTCTGTCATGGTAGCGCATGGAGAGGACTCCGGCTCAAGGGCAAACCCAGCCCCGCAAAAAACGCCAGACGAAGATGCGTTCCGCCCTACCCCGCCACGCGCACGCTGGGGCACAAATCTGCCAGCGGACACTCGTCACACTTGGGTTTGCGGGCGTCGCAGATCTCGCGACCAAAGGTAATCCACTGATGGTTGACCGACTCCCAATACTCGTGCGGCAAAATCTTGAGCAGATCCTGCTCGGTCTTGAGCGGCTCCTTGGCATGCGTCTTGGGACTCAACATCAGGCGGTGCGCAATGCGGTTGACGTGCGTGTCCACCGCAATGCCCTCCACGATGCCATACCCCACGTTGAGCACGATGTTCGCCGTCTTGCGTCCCACGCCCGGCAGCTTTACAAGCTCCTTCATGTCGGCCGGTACCTCGCCGCCATAGTCGGCGACGATCATCTGCGCGGCCTCGACGGCATGCTTGGCTTTGCTCTTGTAGAAGCCGAGTGACTTGATGGTGTCTGCCACGTCAGCCACGCTCGCCCCGGCCATGGCCTCGGGCGTGGGCCACTGGGCAAACAGCCGCGGCGTCACCTTGTTGACCTGCGCGTCGGTCGTTTGCGCCGAGAGTAGCACCGCGATCAGCAGGCGGAAGGGATTCTCGTGGTCCAAAAAGCACTCGACCGGGCCATAGCGACGGTTGAGGCGCTCGCACACCTCGATGGCGCGCTCGCGCTTGGCGGCATTGGTCTCGCGTGGCATAACGACTCCTCAGCTCAACGGCACAATAAACTTATGGGCACAATTGTCCCACGTCCGAGACGCTTACGCCTCCAAGAATGCGCCGGTCTGACGGCTCCACAGGCTCGCGTACTCGCCACCCGCCTCGACGAGCTGCGCATGCGTGCCGTCCTCGACAATCTCACCATCGGCCAGCACCACAATGCGGTCGAGCGCCGCCACGGTGGACAGGCGGTGCGCCACCACAATGGAGGTGCGCCCGCGCATCAGGTTTTCGAGCGCCTCCTGCACCAGCGCCTCGGACTCGCTGTCCAGGGCAGAGGTCGCCTCGTCGAGCACTAGAATCGGCGCGTCGGTGAGGATGGCGCGGGCGATAGCCACGCGCTGACGCTGGCCGCCCGAGAGCTTGACGCCGCGCTCACCCACCATGGTGTCAAAGCCACGGGGCAATCGGTCGATAAACTCCAGGGCATTGGCCAGGCGCGCGGCCTCGCGAATCTGCTCATCAGTGGCGTTGGGACGACCGTAGGCAATGTTTTCGCGAATGGAACGGTGGAACAGCAGCGCCTCCTGCGGCACGTAGGCAACCTGGCGGCGCAGGCTTTGCTGCGTGCAGCGCGAGACATCCTGACCGTCCACGAGCACGCGGCCGCCCTGGACATCGTCCAGGCGCAGCAGCAGCTTGGTGAGCGTCGTCTTACCCGAGCCCGATTTGCCCACCAGGCCCACGCGCTGGCCCGCCGCCACATGAAGTGTCAGGTCATCGAACACGTTCTCGCCCGCCGCAGCGTCACGGTACGCAAAGCTCAGGTGCTCAAAATCAATCGCGCCCTCGGTTACTTTGAGCTCAGGGGCGTCCGGGTCGTCTGCCACCAAGCGTGGCTCGTCCAGCACGCGCGTCATCTCGGCCGCATCGCCCAAAGCGCGGTTGATACGCTGCATCATGGAACTCACGTAGTTCAGGCGCATGGTGAGGTTATAGGTGTAGGTAAAGATCATGACGAGCGAGCCCGCCGAGATGCCAAACCACGCGTTGCCGCCCGCCACGAACACACTCACCACGGCCATGGTGATGACGATAAGGCCCGAGGTCGTAAAGTTGCGCTGCATCATGGCGTGCATCGAGACCGTCTCGGCGTCGCGCGCGGCTCGATCGGCGGTGTCGAACAGATCGCGTTCAAAGTCCTCGCGCCCGCAGGTCTTGACGGCCAAGATGTTCGTGACCGCGTCGGAGAGCACGCCCGACAGCTTGTTCTGTGCGGCGGACGTCGCGGCCGAAAGCGGCATGATGCGCTTGTACATAAGCCAGACAAACGCGATGTAGACGACCATGATGCACACCAGGATCACGGTAAATGTGGGCACCACCGGAGCGAGCGCCGTCACCGTGCAGACAACCGAGGTGATGGTGGGAATGAGCGAATACACCGTCACGTCCACCAGACCCGTGTAGCCGCTCATAAAACGGCTCGTTTGGCTCACAAGCGATCCGCCAAAGCGGCTGGTATGGAATGTCATAGATTGGTTGGAGAGCGTGTCGAAGCATAGGCGCGCCAGGTGATAGTTGCCCGCAATCTCGAGCTTGTAGACGGTGTAGTCCTGCAGCTTGGAGAGGATCTGGCCTGCCAAGTTGACGAGCACGAGCGCTAGGATATAGGGGCCGAAGACCTCAAACACCTGGTCACCCGCCACGGGGCCGGCCTGGACGCGGTCGACGATGAGGGCCATCACGTAGGTGTTGGCAAACGTGAGCAAAAAGATGTAGCCCGCCGACGAGAACACCGAGAGAAAGACGATCAGCGGCTGCGTGCGCGTGACGTCCCAAAAACGCTGCAGCGTGCGGCGCACGGTGGAGCGTTTGAGCGGACTGGTGCTTCTCTGAGACATGGGCTTCCTTTCGCGTCTGATAGGGCGAAACGCCATTGTTGCACATTGAAGCGCACTTCAGGCAAGCACGATGCGAAAAGCAGCGGGGCACCCGCGTTTACACCGGCACCCCGCCGTCAGATGCAGCTAGTCCTCGTCTTTTTGGCCTGCGAGCAGCTCCGCGGATGTGAGCCCCAAAATCTCATCGGCTTGGTCGGCATCCTCCAGCGCGTCGATGTCCTTGAGCTTGCGCTCCATGACGTTGGTGCGCGTGGTAATGATGCCCTCGACCGTTTTGCCCGCGGTCTCGATCTGCTGCTGGGCGCGGCGCAGCGCCGCCTGATAGCGCGGCAGCTCGGCCTTGACGGCGGAGAGCACGCGCAGTACGTCGTCGGTACGTTTTTGCAGCCTAAACGTCTGGTAGCTCATCTGCAGACTATTGAGGATGGCCGCCATGGTGCTGGGGCCGGCAACGTTGACGTGATAGTCGCGGCCCAGGGTCTCGATAAGCCCGGGGCGACTGACGACCTCGGCGTACAGCCCCTCAAACGGCACGAACATAATGCCAAAGTTGGTCGTTGCCGGCACACTCAGGTACTTTTCGCAGATGTCTTTAGCCTCGCGCTTGACCATGGTGTCGAGCGTCTTGCGCGCAGCCGCCACGGTCTCCGCATCGCCCGACTCCTGCGCGTCGAGCAGATGCTCGTACGCATCACCCGGGAATTTGGAGTCAATCGGCAGCAGCACGGGGTCGCCCTCGTCTACCGGCAGCTTGACGGCAAACTCAACACGCTCCGAGGCGCCAGGCTTGGTGGCAACGTTTTCCAGATACTGGTCGGGCGTAAGGATGTCCGCCAGGATCGCGCCCAGCTGCACCTCGCCCAAAATGCCACGCGCCTTGACATTGCCCAGCACGCGCTTAAGGTCGCCCACGCCGGTGGCGATAGACTGCATGTCGCCCAGGCCCTTGTACACGGCCTCGAGCTGGTCGCTCACCTGCTTAAACGATGCCGACAGTCGGTCGTTGAGCGTGCGAGAGAGCTTCTCGTCCACCGTCGCACGCATTTGGTCGAGCTGCACGTTGTTGTCTTTGCGGATGGCGCCCAGCTGAGCATCGACCGTCTCGCGCACCTTGTCCAGGCGATGCTCGATGCCTTCGCGGTTGGCGCCAAGCTGTTGGGCCGTCTCGCGGCGCAGGTCATCCATACGGTCGCCGGCCTGCGAGAACTCGCGCGCAATGGTCAGGTAGCGCTGCTGCTCTACGGCGGCGTCGGTCGTCTGCTGCTGCGCGATGGCATTTGCCGTGCGACGGGTTTCGGCCAACGCGACGTTGAGGGTATCGAGTGTACTGTTGGCCTGCTCGAGCGCCGCGAGCGTCTCGGCGTCGCTGTCGCCACGCTCCCGCAGCTCGGCACGAAGACCTTTAAGCTGCAGGGCGCAAGCCACAGCAACCCCCACCGCCACCAAGGCAATCACAACAAGCACAATATCAATAGCAGACATAAACTCCGCCCAACAAACCCAATCGATCATCAATCAAAACCGCGATCAATCTTACCCCGCCACACACACCGGGCGCCCGGCCCCTTCTTGGGCGCCCCTCTCCTCCGCATATTCCATAATGCGGCGCGCCGTTTTCCTGCTCACCTTTGAGTCATCGCCGGCCAAGTATGCGTATACGTTTCCTTTATTCAGGCGCAGAGCACGGCAGAGGCCATAGCGCGTTACACCCGATTCCTCCAATGCTTCCAGCGTTTTCTTTCTCATCAGGGCGTTCACCCTTCTATCGGCCGCCGGCTTTTCCTTCACCGCTCTATACGCACGCCAAACGTTGGCATAACGATTAGGGAGCTCACTTTTGGCGCATAGAGACGCCATGCTACCCGCTTGACCGTACAAGGATAAAACGTCTCGATAATCCCGTTCCATCCACGAGCCCTCGGATAAACCCAGAACGTATTCGGCTTTTCCTTGCGCCAAAGCGAGCAAAAACAGAGCCTCCGCCACGCGCGGCGCATCCGTCGTCGCCTGCTCAACCAATTTTCTAAAACTCAGCGACTGCTGTCCGGATAGCTCTCGGCAATAGCCTTTTAAGAATCCCTCAAAGGTCAGATTCAACCGAGCACCTCCTTTTTGTATTACCTGTATCCCTTATTATTATTCATCTTCAATAATACTATTCAGTCGCACGACAGGACCCACAGGATGCAAGGATTCCACTCGTGGCGATAATCCCTACACCCTAGAAGTCCTAATGCGACAAACGCTAGCTCTCCCAGCCGGCGCGGATGGTTGTTATGACGTCACCTAGGCGCTGGCCCAGGGCCGCTAGATGTTGAAGCACCTCGTTGGGCGATGCGCCGTTGAGGATGCACGTGAGGGCATACGACGCCAGAAAGATGGCCGCAAGCCCCAACGGGATGAGCACGATCATCGCCAATGTGCGCAGGCGCTGGCCCAAACGGCGGCGGCGCGCGCGGCGTTTGTCGAACGCGAGCTCCTGCGCATATGAATCTTGCTGTACGGAATAGGCCTCTGGCGCCGATTCACACCCGGGCACAGCTGCAGGTACAGCAGCGGGCACGACGTTTTGCACAGGCGCCTGGTTGGCAACCCCTTGCATTTGCATCTCCATGAGTCGTTGCTGCTGACGCAGCATGCGCTCAGCTTGTTGCTGCGGAGTCTCAAGAAACAGATCCATGTTGGCCTCCAAAATCGGGGCATTCGACGCTTACGGCCAGCATCCCGCACCGCCATGACCGCGGCAACACAATCGCCGGCAATAGCCACAAAGTTTCTTTTGCTCAAAAGCTGTCGAAAAGCTCAACAACTCCCCTACCAGCACTTTCTCTGAGCTTTTTTCGCCAGCAATCTTTTGGCCTTCCACCCTTACGCCAGCTGACCAAAATCTAACCAAAAGCTTGACGAAAATTGTGGAGACCGGGACCTCAAGTAAAACGTGACAGCCCCAAGCGAAGCAGCCTGGACAGTTAGTTCAGATATGTATAAATCAGACCCCCCACAGAAGGGCCGACACGCTCCGTTTGCTGCATTTTGGTCCCCCATAACGGACATCAAAGACCCAAAGTCAGGCGTAACAGGCATCCAAATGACGCCCAACAGACCTCCAAGGACCCAAAAGACAGCCATCGAGCGATTGGAAAATACGAATCTGAACTAACTGTCCGCCCCCACACAAAACGTGCCGCCCCATAGGGGGCGGCACACAAACTTTAATATCAGCTTTTCTGTAGCGAGCACGCGACGACCCAACGCCGGGGCGCGGGGCGGGGAGATACCTTTCCCTCGCGCGACTCTGCGAAGCCGTGAGCGAGAGGGAAAGGTATCTCCCCGCCCCGCGCCCCGCAGCAGCCAGCGCCACGCGCTAGTAGTTCACCACCTGCTCCTCAAAGTACGCCTTCGGGTGGTTGCACACCGGGCACACCTCGGGCGCCTCGGCACCAACATGCAGGTGTCCGCAGTTCAGGCACTTCCACACCTTTACACCCTCGCGCTCAAACACCTCGCCCGACTCAATGCGCTCGACGAGCTTGTTGTAGCGCTCCTCGTGAGCCTTCTCGACAGCAGCGACGCCGCGGAACTTCGCGGCGATCTCGGCAAAGCCCTCCTCCTCGGCGGTCTTGGCAAACTCGTCGTACATCTCGGTCCACTCGTAGTTCTCTCCCGCGGCGGCATCGCGCAGGTTATCCAGAGTGCTGGGAACGGCGCCATCGTGCAGATACTTAAACCACAGCTTGGCGTGCTCGGACTCGTTGCCCGCCGTCTCGGCAAAGATATTCGAGATCTGAACGTAGCCGTCCTTTTTTGCCTTGGATGCATAGTAGCGATACTTGGTGTGCGCCTGAGACTCACCGGCAAAAGCGGTCTCGAGGTTCTTCTTGGTTTGAGAGCTCTCAAAATCCATAGGTGTACTTCCCTTCAATACATGCCGCCCATAGGCTTTAAGCGGCCTTATTTTATGGTACCCCCTGCCGAAAATCTAAACCTTAAAATTCGAGCGGGCTACACACTCAGCCAACGATCGTCCTCGGAGCGGCAAAAGCCCTCGCGCTCCAGATCGGCCAGAATACTCGCGACCAGCTCACACTCGACCGGCGCTCGACCGGCCGCCGCCTCCATCTCGTCAACGCCTGCGACGGCCTCATCGAGCGTAATCCCCGCCGGCTGGTCATCGCGCGCTGCCAGCAACATGCGCACGATATGCGCGCGCTTTTGGCGACGCGAGCCCTCAAACTTTGATTGACGGCTATAGCCCGCCGAGCGCCTGGACGGATTGGGCAACGTCTTTTTTAGATATGCGCCGTAATCTAGCAACGCGTAATACCACGCGCGCGGCGTATCGGCATCATCGAGCGGCACGGCAAAGGGAGCGATCTTGTCGAGCGCCGCACCGGGGGCCGCCGGACAGGCCGCCTGAATCAGCGGCACCAGTTCGCGATCGGGAACGGCGGGCACATCGGGAAAGAAATGATGCAGAAAGACCGTGCGCACGTTGGTCTCCAGATACACACCCGGAAGATCAAACGCAAACGACCGGATACCCTGCGCCGTTGCCGGGCCAATACCAGGCAGAGCGACCAAGTCGCGCGTCTCACGCGGAAACTCCCCATCCCAGTCCTCTGCAACGCGCTGAGCGGCCTTGTGGAGCGCCAGAGCGCGTCGATTGTAGCCCATGCCCTGCCAAGCGTCTAAAACATCGGAAGGCGCGGCCTGAGCGAGCGCCCGGACGGTCGGAAAGCGATCGAGCCACGCCGGCATGCGCGTCTCCACGCGCGGAACCTGTGTCTGCTGCAGCATGACCTCGGAGAGCCAGATGATATATGGGTCGCGCGTGCGGCGCCACGGAAGGTCGCGATAACGCAGAACCCCTTCCGAACGAATCATCGAACGAAAGGGGTCCTGAATCATGGCAATGCTCCTTATGCGGCGCTATTCCTCCCGGCAGGCGCACGCACAGGTGGCGTACTCGGGAAACGCATCGCGATCGGCGAACTTGGGATCGACAGCCGGGAACTGGCGATGGGCGACGATGTCGCCGAGCGAAACGGAATCGAGGTAGTCGCGCATCAACGCCTGGGCTCCGGCCCACAGGGGATGATAGCAGCACGTGCCCATGCGCGCACAGTCACCATCGGGCGCGGTGCAATCGTTCATAACCATAGGGCCCTGAACAGCCTCGACGACCTGGCGGATGGTGACATCGTCCGGACTGACCTTGAGACGCATTCCACCGTGGACGCCACGCAGGCTCTCCACAATACCGGCCTGGACCAAACCGTGTTGGATCGAACGGGCAAACGAATACGGGACATTGACCTCTTCGGCAGCGGTGCGAACAGAAAGCAAACGCTCCGGATCCTCGGTAAGCATCGCCAGCATACGAAGGGCGTAATCAGTCTTCCTCGATATGTCCATTTTTCCCCTTTCAAGGAATACGAACAGCTCGAACGAGCTCCGGGGCCGAGCTTGTGTCGAGACGCTAAATGACCGCTAGGACATCCAAATGATAAATAGGATATCCACTGAGTGCCGCGCTTGGAGCGAAATGCATCAGATGCGGCCTACAGTGCAATTTAGTATAACCTAACCCCCTGTCTCGTTGAACAGGTGTTGCGCAACAAAGCTGCTGTTTAGACAGATATACTTATTGGATTTTACTTGCGTTCCCGAAGGTACGGGGATTCTGGGCGAAGATGCGCCAGGGCGATCGTTCTATCGAAACAAAGTGCATCAAACGCAAAAAGCCACGTCCGAAGACGTGGCTTTAATTGCGTTGGCGGGAAGTACGGGGCTCGAACCCGCGACCTCCGACGTGACAGGCCGGCGCTCTAACCAAACTGAGCTAACTCCCCAGGCAGGCGTTCGCGTTTGTTTCCGCTCGCGTGCGCTGCGGGGATTAGTATACACAGAAGTCTGTCCGGCACGCAACAACTTTTTTGAAAAAATTTTTCGGTCCCTCCGGGAGGGTCTCCGGGGCTGAGGGCGGGGGTTAAGTTTGCTGCTCTACAGTCCTGCGCAAGACGGAAAGCACATTAAGTGCTTTCCTTTGCGTGCGGAACTCGCGACAAACTTAACCCCTGCCCTCAGCCCCGGAGACCCTCCCTGCCGTCACATTATTCAACCAGTTTTGCGGGCGTGCGCCGCTGCGCGGCTAGCCCGCGTGCTCCTCGGCGGGGTTGGTCTGATGGATCTTGTTGAACTTTGACCTTTGGCTCATAAAAAACGGGAGATGCGATCTGCATCCCCCGTTTTTGTTGCGGTTACTCTAGGTCAATAAACTTGGTGCTTATGATTTGGCCGTCGTTGACGAGCATTCTGGCCATAGTGGGACCTCGGGTACCTCTGGGGTAGCTGGCGCTGCCCGGGTTGAGGACCAAGCAACGGCCCACTTGGGCTTCTTTGGTTACGTGGGTGTGGCCGTTGATGGCTACGTCTACGGATCCCACCGGGAGGTCTTCGCGGTAGTGGGCTACAGCGAATTTGAGGCCTTCGTAGGTAAAGAGCGCCAGGCGATCCACATCGGGGCCGTAGTCGCGGTAATAATCGTTGTTGCCCAGTACGGCGCGCACAGGGGCGATGGTGCATAGATGCTCGTAGTCCATCTCCGACGTAAGGTCGCCGGCATGGATAATCAAATCCGCACCTTTAAGCTCGTCTAAGAGCGCGGGCGAAAGATAGCCGTGGGTGTCCGAGATGATGTCGATACGCTTGGCGCTTGCACTGTTCATGGGATCCTTTCCGCAAAAAACGATTTGGCAGATACATACAAAAAGGCCCCACGGCTCCGCAGACGATAGGTCCACAGGGCCGCGGGGCCAGTGTGCTAGAGACTCAGAGCCTTCTTGAGCGGCACGACGCGGCGGCGCGAAACCGGCACGCGTTCGTCGACGCCCGTAATGCCCAGCTGGATGGCGCCCGAGGGCACCGTCTCAACGTCGGTAACGCACGCCAAGTTGACGATATAGCGGCGGTGAACACGGAAGAAGCCAAAGTCGCAGAGCTTGGCCTCAAACTGCGCCAGCGAGGTCGTCGACAAAAAGCGATCATCGACGGTATAGATGCAGGAGTAATCGTCCTTGGCCATGATAAAGCGAATGTCGTCCACGGGAATGAGCACCTTGCGGCCGCCCTTTTCCACCGGGATACGCTCGATGGTCACCTTGCTGTCCGTAACCGGCTTAGCGCGTTGCATGACCTTCTCGATCGCGCGATCCAAGCGAGCTTCCTCGACCGGCTTCATCAGATAATCGACAGCATCCACGTCGAATGCCTCGACCGCATGGTCGCTATACGCAGTCACAAACACGATCGCCGGCGGATTTTTGAGCTTATGCAGCGCCTCGGCAAGTTGCAGGCCCGAGGCACCGGGCATCGAGATATCGAGAAACACGACATCCACGCGACTTTCCATAAGCATCTCGATGGCGGAGCGGACGCTCGACGCCTCCGTGATCGTGCCGATCTTGCCCGTTTGCTCGAGCAAGAAGCGAAGCTCCGAGCGAGCCGGCGCCTCATCATCCACAATCATCGCACGCAGCATAGGGATAAAACCTTTCGTCAACTAACTACGCCGGGCATCCGTCGCATGACGTTGAGCCCGTAGCCTTTTATTTTACTCTTGAATGTCAAAGATGCTCTCTGACAAATCAAGATGAAGAAGCACTTTGGCGCCCTTGCCCGGCGACGATTCGACACGAGTATAGGAGTGTGGCCCATAAAAGCGATGGATGCGTTCCGAAATATTGTGCATGGCCACACCGGCGCCGCCGCCCTGGGGAGAGCTGGCGTCGGGACGGGCAGAGCGCTCGTCAAACAGTCTGGCAGCGGTACCCTCATCCATGCCCACGCCGTTATCAGCAACGGCAATCAAGATTGCATCCTCGCCGTCTTGGTGAACGGTCACGTCGATCCTCAGGGCGCCGTCATCGCCCATACCATGACGCACGGCGTTCTCGACAATCGGCTGAATCACGAACGCCGGCACCAGCGTATCTTCCACGTCCTCGGACACATCGAACGTTGCAAGCACGCGGTCCTCGCCAAAGCGGGCCTTCTCAAAGGTAAGGTAGCGCTTGGTCTGTGCGACCTCGCGCGAGACCGGAATAAGCGATCCCGAGTTGTCGAGCGTGGCGCGATAGAACGATGAGAACTCACGAAGCAGTTCGCGGGCCCGCAACGGGTCGGTGCGCGTAAACGATGCAATGGTGTTCAGCGTGTTGAACAGGAAGTGCGGGTTAATCTGTGCCTGCAGCGCACGCACCTCGGCGCGCGCCGTGAGTTCCTTTTGCACCTCGAGCTCGTGGATGGCGAGCTGCGTGGACAAGATCTCGGCAAAGCCCGAGGCAAGCGCGTACTGAGTACGGTCGACGGCGCGCGGGGTCTTGTAGTAGAACTTGAGCGTGCCGACGGTACGATCGCCCACCTTGATGGGAGCGATAATGCCGGCGGGGACTTGGTTGTGCGAGCCGTCCGAACCCACGACATCCACCATACGGTTGAACGACTGCACGATGCCATGTTCGATAACGTAGCGCGTTGCAAGCGTGTGGATGGGAGAATCTGGCAATAGTTTTTCTTCAAACTCGCCCGCGCAAGCAAGCACGTTTTCCTCGTCGGTGATGGCCACCGTCATGGCGCGCGTCTCGGGCAAAATGCGCTGGCACACCAAACGCGCCGACTCCTGCGTCAGACCGCCCTTAATGTCCTCGAGCATGGCCGAGGCCACCGAGAGCGTCTCTTCGGTGTACTGCGAGCGCACCGAATCGGGATTGAGCGTCAAAAAGATAAAGATGCACAGAAAGATGCATAGCAGCGCGCAGGCAATCACCGTGGCGATCGGCTCGATGCCGGTCACCAGGGCAAAAATAAAGTACATCAGCACGCAAATGGCGCAGGCAACGGCAATGATGCGAAAGATTGATAATGAACTATCGCGCTGGGCGCGGCGGTCGATCATTCGGCCCCCTCCAGGATACTGATCAGTTGTGCGTCACGCCAAAGCCCGTCCATGATCTTGGGCCAAAAGCTCTGGAAACGCAGGTAGCTTGCAGCGTTTTGGCGCGCATAGGCCTTTGCCTCGTCGATACCATGGCGCCAGATGCGCAGGTAGCCCTCATGCTCGCGGGTAAACACGCTGCGGACCATAGCGGTCTTGCGCACGCGGTCGTCGAGCTCGCGCGAAATCCACGGGCCCGGGTAGGGCATGAGCGATGCCGCCGTAACGGGAATGAGCTCCTTTTGATGCGCGGCGAACGTCAACTTGGCCCGTTCGTAGTACCAACGGTATACATCCTGCATAAAGCGCGGTGAGCGCTTTTCGGACTCCGGAGGCAAATGGCGCACGGTCCACTCGTTATCGAACCACACGTCGTAGCCAAACATGCGCATGTTAAAGAGGTAATCCAAGTCCTCGCCGCGGGTGATAAACGGGTCAAAGGCCACACGCGTAAAGGCGCGGGCGTGCAAGGCCATCAGGCCGCCGCACACGTAGTTGGAGCGCGAGATGCGGGTGCCCGAGAGCGCCTTTTTCATCCAACGGTTGAACTCGATGCGCTTGGTCCACCAACGATGGCAGATGCCCGCCTTGTCCGTGGGAGCCAGCGGCGATCCGTCGCGATCGTAGAAATAGCCGCTCTTGACCAAGATCGGCAGGCCCTGACGCGTCTGCTGACCCAGCGCGTAAGTCGCGCGCTTCATAAAGTCGGCATCGATGACAGTCTCATCGTCATCCAAAAAGATAACCGCGTCATGCCCCAGCACAGCGGCACAGGCCAGCCCCATGTTGCGGATGGCGCCGTAGCCTCGCAGACTCACGCACTCGCCCGAACCCTTGGGCGCGATCTGAGCAACCCGGTCTGCGATGCGCGAGGCCTGGGTGTTGGTGACAACGGTGACCTTGAGCGTGGGATGCGCGTCGACAATCTCGTGCACGCGCAGCGACACATCGGCTGTGGCAGAAACGGGACAGACCACCAAAAGGATGATGCGCGGGATGTCGCGCACCTGTTCAAGCGAGGCCAGGCAGCGGTCGAGTTCGGGATTGTCGGCGTTGAGTCGTGTCGAATGGTCATAGGTGCCAGGGGCGTTTGCGCGAGCGTCATCGCCCGCCCAATACGTTGGAATCACGACCGTGGCGTTCATGCCTTACCCTCCCTGCAACACAAAAGCGGGACGCCGCCAAACACAGGCGACGCCCCGCGACCTAGCTGACTCCATCATACCCACTTGGGCTAATCATTGTTCGAAAGTCAGAATGTTTATTGCGGATAGCCCCAAAAGAGTATCGCGGCGGACGCAATTACCGGCAAGTTCCTATGCGGCCTGCTCTGCCGTTTGAGACATGCGGGACAGACGGACCAGCAGCGCAAAGCCCACCACCAGCAGCACGCCGATAGACAGGACGCCCAGCGAGGGGTTGCCGGTCAGCGAGGTGACGACCGACACCAAGAAGGTGCCCATAACACTTGCATAGCGGCCAAAGATATCAAAGAAGCCGTAGTACTCGTTGGACTTATCCTTGGGAATAATGCGGCCAAAGTAGCTGCGGCTGAGCGCCTGCACGCCGCCCTGGAACAGGCCGACCAAAATGGCAAGCACCCAAAACTCAAAGGCGGTCTTGAGGAAGAACGCGGCAAAGAGCACGATGCCCATATAGGCGGCGACTGCCACCAAGATCATGTTGAGCGTGCCCACGCGGCCGGCGAGCTTGCCGTAGATGATGGCGGACGGGAAAGCCACAAACTGCGTGACGAGCAGCGCCAGGACCAACTGGGTCGAATCGATGCCCAAGGCCGATCCGTAGCTGGTTGCCATGGAGATGACCGTGTGCACGCCATCGATATAGAAGAAGAACGCGATCATGTAGACCAGCACGGTCTTGTTGTGGGCGATCTCGCGCATGGTGTGTCCGACCTCGGAGAACACGCCGCCCACAATGTGGCCGATGGTGTCTTCGGGCTTGCGCTCGCGACCGTATTTTTGCTTATAGGTGCGGATGAGCGGCAAGGTAAAGATGAGCCACCAGGCGCCGGTGATAATAAACGACAGGCGCGTGGCCAACATGGTGGGGACGCCAAGGGCCGGACCGCCCATAATGAGCGCCAGGCAGATGATGAACGGCACGGTGGAACCGATGTAACCCCAAGCGAAGCCCGAACTCGACACGGCGTCCATGCGCTCATCGGTGGTGACATCGGGCAACATGGCGTCGTAGAACGTCATAGACGAGTTGAGGCCGATGGTGCACAGCACATAGACGGTCAAAAACGCCATGGCGGACATCGGGATAGCCTGTGCAAAGCAAAGCACGAGACCCGTCAGGAAGAAGCCCAAGAAGAACTTGATCTTGTTGCCGGCGTAATCGGCAAGCGCGCCCAGAATGGGCATGAGCATGGCGATGACCAGCGAGGCGATCGTCTGCGCATTGCCCCAGGCGACCACCAGGTCGGCCGAGGAAGCGCCGGTATTGATGGCGTTAAAGTAAATGGGCACCACCGAGGTATTGAGCAGCACGAGGGCCGAGTTTCCCACATCGTACATGACCCAGTTACGCTCGAGCTTGGTGTATTTCATGGACAGGGACCCTTCGTATTCGCCCGATATGCAGTTAATTCATCGTACCCCAATTGTCCAGAAGCACCGGTAAGGATTCGGCAAAGGGGCACGCATGGGCCCTATTCCTCGCGGTCGAACTCCTCATCGACATTGAGCACGCGACCGCTGTAGTTGACGTGACTGGTCACGGCCTCCATGTCGCCGGTCTCGATAAAACGCGCGACCGTGCACTCGTAATCGACCAGCGCGCGATCAAAGACCTCGGGGAAGCTCTCATTCGAGACCTTATCGGTAAAGGGATTCTTCCATGTCAGATGGCCCAGGTTACCGGTGCGCTCGGGCAGCTCCGTCGTCACGCGATGGGCAAGGCCGTCGAGCAGCGAGTAGTCGTGCACCAAGCCCTCAACCAACGAGATCGCGCGCGTCTTTACGGAGCCGGCCGGCTCAATCGCGCGGTAAAGTCGCTGCATATTGGCAACGGCGGCACCGTACTCCCCCGCCGGAATGTCAATGCCGTACACGCGTCCGGCAACATAGCTCATCAGCACGCCGGCAACGCGATTGATACGGTCGGTGGTAACGATCTCGCCCGCCGGCGAGTAATCGTCGACCGTAGCGCCATCGCGTTTAAGCTGCAGCATCAGTACATCCAGGTCGCTCTCGATCACGGCATGGACCTGACTGCTCGAATCCTCAAGTTCTGAATCGAACTCCACGATGCCAAACTGTTGCTCATAGACAAAGGGATGGGCGTTGCGGTCGAGCACGTAATGAGACAGCAGGCCCAACGCAAAGGCACGGCCCAAGTTGGCGTCGCGCGGCAGCAGATGCGACACGCCGTCGCGCAGGCACGCGAACTGGCGAGACATGCGCGAGCGATGCATGACCTGCGCCAGCAGCGTGCAGTCGGAAACGCGCGGCGTCAGAATGTGAAAGAAAAACGGGTCGGGGCCTTGGTTGCCCAAGATAAAGGCAATGCGCTCTTCATCGGACGCGATGACGCCCTGCGGAAGACGGTCGATGCTTTCCTCGCCAAACAGATGATGGGTGATAAGCGCGGGCATAATGATCCTTTCGATTTCATTCGATGCCACCCATTATGCCCACCGCGCGCCCATACCAAACCTGCGATGGTAAACGACATGCTGAACGATGCGCGCCGCAGCCAGTCTTTTCCGCTGCTCACGCCTTCTCCACTGCGGCCCCGGCATGGAAACAGGGGGTTATCGTTTAATATCAACATATGCACCCCGCACCCAATTCTTGTCATACCATTATATGGACAGGCAGCGCTTGCCTCGCATCCATCAAACAGCCTCGCGTCGCACGGAGACACTCATGATTACAGTCGCCGATATTTTGGCCCTACCGGCATTTGAGCAAATCGACCTAGTCGCTCCTATCAAAGACGCCGGGGAGCACCGCGTCTACAACGTTGGCATCCTAGACTGCCCTCCCTCAATCAACGACTACAGCGCATACATGCCCGGTGAATTCATTCTCACCAATCTTGGTTTTTGCTACGAAGATCCCGACCTCTCCGACACGTCGCTTATTGCCATGATTGAACGACGTGTCGCAGCCATTGCCGTGAAACGTGTGTACTCGCCTTGCTTCACCGATGCAGTCGCCCAAGCAAGCGTGCGCATGGGCGTCCCGGTGTATCTCTATTCCGGTGCCTACCATGAACGCGTCGCTTTCGAATCGCTTAATCTTCTTCAACGCGATCTTGACGCATCCGACAAAAGCGATGCCGTTGATCAGTTCTTGGTGGGAAGATCGAAGTCTCAAGTACGACAAGAAATCAACAAACTGGCAGGTCTCACCGGCTCGACGATGCGTTGCATCGCCATCTCGGCTGAAAAGGATGACCGATGCTCACTGTACGCAATTCAAGATACACTCAACGATTATCTGGACTCGTTTCGCCAGCGACACGAGGATGTCCAAAATGCCTGTGCGTTTCGCTATCACGACGCATTGCTCGTTTTTGTCTCGTATGCCACCGATGAACAGCACGAGGGCGTCTTCTGCGACCTAGAGAATGCCATTCGAGGCGTTGGCGTAAATTACTGCGGCGTAGGCGACCTGGTACCCCTCGGCGAGGCAGATATCTCCATTCGCCAGGCAACGATTCTTCTCAATGAATCCCATCTGAGCGGAGCGCGCAGGCTTGAGTGGTCGGATCTGTCCATGGACGCTTTCTCGTATGCAGCGCAGACCAACCCAATGTTCGAGCGCACCGCGCAAGGTTTCCGCCGCCGTATCGAAAACTACGACGCACACAACTCTACCGAACTGGTCCAAACGGCACGCGCCTTTGTGCGCTGCAGCGGCGACATCGTCGACACCGCCGAACACCTACACCAACACCCCAACACCGTCCGATATCGGTTGCGGCGCATTCGAGCGCTCCTTGACATGGATGACTCACACGACCGTGAGCTACTCGTATTCCTTTCGCTCGCTTTCCTCAGCAGATAGCGCGAGCTAACCAGAATCGTCATTTTTCACAAAACAGCCCCAACTACGCTCGGATGATTGGGCTTACAGGCCGCCAATCGTTCATGAATGTCCATACATTTGTAAAAAATAACAAATAGACCCCTAGAAGGCTTTGAGTTGGCACCAAATACACGGCATCTGGGTGCTTCTAGACTTTGAGTCATGGTTTCGGCGTGCCGCTGCACCGGCACCCGACAACAGGTATCGATGCCCCAAATGGGGCGAACGAAACACCTAACCTGTCTGGAGGGGCCCGCACGGGCGTCCGTCGGGGATAGGACAAAACCCGACGAAAGGGGACAAACTATGACTGATTCGGTTTTCCAGGGTCGCCACCTGCTCTCCACGAGGGACTACACCAAGGACGAGCTGATGTGGCTCATCGGCTTCGCCGAGCACCTCAAGGACCTCAAGAGGCGCAACGTCCCGCACCGCTACCTCGAGGGCAAGAACGTCGCACTCCTCTTCGAGAAGACCTCCACCCGCACCCGCGCCGCCTTCACCACCGCCTGCATCGACCTGGGCGCCCATCCCGAGTACCTGGGCAAGGGCGACATCCAGCTGGGCAAGAAGGAAACGGTCCTCGACACCGCCAAGGTGCTCGGCTCCATGTTCGACGCCATCGAGTTCCGCGGCTTCAAGCAAGACCACGTCGAGCAGCTCGCCGAGTATTCCGGCGTCCCCGTGTGGAACGGCCTCACCGACCGCGAGCACCCCACCCAGATGCTGGCCGACTTCATGACCATCAAGGAGCACTTCGGCAAGCTCGAGGGCCTCACGCTCGCCTACTGCGGCCAGGGTCGCAACAACGTCCAGAACTCCCTCATGATCACCTCCGCCATCCTGGGCGTGAACTACGTCAACGCCACGCCCAAGGAGCTCGAGCCCGACCCCGAGATCGTCGCCCTCGCGCAGAAGTTCGCCGCCGAGTCCGGCGCCACCATCCGCGTCACCAACGACCCCGTGGACGCCGTCCGCGGCGCCGACGCCGTCTACACCAACGTCTGGGCGGCCATGGGCGAGGAGTCCCAGTTCGCCGAGCGCGTCCGCCTGATGACCCCGTTCCAGGTCAACGCCGAGCTCGTCTCCCACATCGAGAACCCCGACTGGATCTTCCTGCACTGCCTCCCGGCCTTCCACAACGCCGAGACCGAGTATGCCGCCAAGATCAAGGAGGAGCACGGCATCGAGGCGATGGAGTGCACCGACGACGTAATCTACAGCGAGCACTCCCGCTGCTTCGAGGAGGCCGAGAACCGCATGCACACCATCAAGGCCATCATGGCCGCGACCCTCGGCAACCTCTACATCCCGCGCGTCTAGCACGGAGCACCGATTTTCCACGCGCCGCACGGTACCCCCCCCTCCGCGCGGCGCCCCTCCATCCGCCTCAAGAGAGGAAGCCCCATGGCTGAAGAAATTAAGGAAAAGCCGGCGAAGAAGAAATTCCAGATGCCGAACACGTACGTGATCCTGTTCGCCGTCATCGCCCTCATCGCCCTCCTGACCTGGTTCGTTCCCGGCGGAGCCTACGAGCTCTCCGAGGGCGGCGACGCCATCGCCGGCACCTACCACGTGGTCGAGAGCAACCCCCAGGGCCTCTGGGACATCTTCATGGCCCCCATCACCGGCATGCTCGGTGGTGGCACGGTCTCCGGCGCCATTTCCATCTCCCTCACCATCATGCTGTTCGGCAGCTTGCTCGAGATGATGGATCGCACCTGCGCGCTCAAGACGGCCATCAAGCGCATCACGATCGCCAACCAGAACAACATGCACGCGCTTATCGCCATCCTCGTTATCCTGATGGCATTCTTTGGCACACTCGAAGGCGCTTACGAGGAAGGCATCGTCTACTTCCTGATGTTCGTACCCGTCATCCTGGCCCTCGGCCTCGATACGGTCACCGCGATCATGATCGTCGTCCTCGGCACCCAGATCGGCTGCCTCTCCTCGATCATTAACCCGTTCTCCACGGGCATCGCATCAGGCATCGCCGGCATCTCCCCCGGCGAGGGCATGATCCCCCGCATCGCGATGTTCGTCATCTTCACCGGCCTTGTCATCCTTCTCATCTGCCGCTATGCAGACAAGATCAAGGCGCATCCCGAGAAGTCCGTCCAGTTCTTCCGCCGCGAGCAGGATCTCAAGGAGTTCCCCGCCGCCGACGACGAGGACCTCACCCTCACCGGCCGCCAGAAGGGCGCGCTCGTACTGTTCATGCTTACCTTCGCCTTTATGATCGTCGGCCTGACTCCCTGGACCTCCCTCAACCCCGAGTGGACGTTCTTCGAGGACTTCACCGCCTGGGTCGCCGCGACTCCGGTCCTGCGCAACATCCTGGGCACCGACATCACCGCCTTCGGAAACTGGTATTTCCCCGAGCTCTCGATGATCACGCTAATCATGGTCATCCTCATCGGCCTAGTTATGCACTATGACGCCGACACCATCATCGACACGATTCTAAAGGGCGCCTCCGGCCTGGTCTCCACCGCCTTCGTCGTGCCGCTGGCCCGCGGCATCCAGGTCGTCATGGACAACGGCCAGATCACCCCATCCATCCTCAACATGTGCGAGAACGCGCTTGCCTCCCTGCCGCCCTTCGCCTTCGTCGTCGTCGCCCTAGTCTGCTACTTCCTCATTGCCTGCCTGATCCCCAGCTCCACCGGCCTGGCCGCCGCCACCATGGGCATCATGGGCACGCTGTCCACCTTCGCCGGCGTCGACGTCTACATCATGGTCATCATCTACCTCATGGCGCTCGGCCTGGCCAAGATGATCACCCCGTGCTCCATCGTCGTCATGACGTGCACGGCCGCGGCGCACATGAGCTACGGCGACTGGGTCAAGAAGATCGCCCCCATCGTCGCCATCCTGTTCGCCGCCTGCTGCGCCTTCCTCTGCGTCCTCGTGATGCTCTAGGCGCCCCCCATGGGGATTCTCGCGCGGCGGGCAAGCCCCTCCGTTTTTCCCGCCGCGCGCTTTCCATCTAAGGTATGTAGGTCTTAAAGAAAGGAACCTGCCATGTCTGAAGAGAAAATCTACGTCTCCAACGCCACCAATCCGCTTAAAAAAGTCATGATGTGCTCGCCGAAGTACTACACCTTCAACGGCATCAATGTCATCACTTCCGAGTGGATGAAGAAGGGCGATACCGAACAGAACGACATCATGGTCAAGGAATGGCAGATGCTCGTTGACGCCTACAAGGATAACGGCATCGAGGTCGTCGAGGTCGAAGCCAACCCCAAGTATGAGGTCATGACCTTTGCCCGCGACTACGGCTGCATGATCAAGGAAGGCGCCGTCATGGGTCACTTCCGTCATCCGGTCCGCCAGATCGAGGCCCAATCCTATGAGGCAAAGCTTAAGGAGATGGGTGTCCCCATTGTCGCCCGCGTTAACGCGGGCTGCATGGAGGGTGGCGACTTCTGGATGATCGATGAGCATACGCTCGCCTGGGGCATGGTCGATCGTACCGATGAACAGGGAGTCGCCAGCCTCCGCCATCAGCTCGAGAAGTTTGGCTATACCGTCGTCGGCGTTCCCTGCCCGCCCGACAACCTGCACCTCGACATGATCTTTAACATCGTCGCTCCCCAGGTTGCCCTCGCCTGTATCGATCAGCTGCCCTACAACTTCCTGCAAATGCTCAAGCGCCGCGGCTTTGAACTCATCCCCGTCGCCAGCGAGGATATGTACAAGCACGGCTGCAACGTCCAGTGCATCGGCAACAACAAGGTCGTTGCCATCGAGAAGAACAAGCACATCAATGACAAGATGCGCGCTCTGGGCATCGAAGTCATCGACGTGCCGCTCGACCAGATTCTGCACGCCGGTGGCGGCCCGCACTGCCTGACCCAGCCAATCGAGCGTCCGTAGTCCGAACGTTTCGCCTGGACAGTATTGTCCGAGCCTCTCATGGGGCGCCGCTCTGCTGGATTCCGGCGCAGCGGCGCCCCTTTACATGCCAACCCCGTAACGGGAAAAGGAAGCCACCTATGAAGATCCTGATCAGTGATTATGCCGAGAGCATGATGCCCCAGCACGACCTTGAGACCGAAACCCTCAAGTCCCATCTTGGCGACGACATCGAGGTTGAGGTCTACGCGTACACCGATGAGGCACGCGAGGAGTTCTACGAACATCTCGCCGATGCCGACGCCCTGCTCACTGCCTTCATCAAGGTGGACAAGGAAGCCTTTGAGCACGCCCCCAACCTCAAGGTTATCGCCATCAACGCCACCGGCTATGACAACGTGGACATGGACGAGGCAACCGCGCGCGGCGTCGGAATCTGCCCCGTCGGCGAGTATTGCACCTGGGATGTTTCCGAAAGTGCCATCGCCTACATGTATGCCCTCAACAAGAACTTTAAGTTTTACATCGGACAGATCGAGCAAGAGCACCGCTGGGACTACGCGGCGGCGCCCGAAGTCCCTCGCCTAGAAGACCAAACGCTCGGCATCTTTGGCTTTGGAAAAATCGGTAAGTGCACCGCTCGCAAAGCCAAGGGTCTCGTCAAGCGCATTGTATCCAATGATCCGTTTATCGATCAGGATCTCTTTGAGCAAAACGGTGTTGAACAGGCAGAAATCGATGAGGTATTGGCCGAGGCCGACATCATCATCAATCATATGAACCTCAACGAGACGAACTACCATTATTTCGATGCCGAGAAGTTCTCCAAGATGAAGAAAAAGCCGATCGTGATCAATCTGGGTCGTGGCCTCTGCATGGACGAGCCCGCTCTTATCGAGGCGCTCGACTCGGGCCAGATTCGCGCATTTGGCGCCGACGTTTTGTATGACGAGACGCCCGACTTGGCAAACCACCCGCTCGTCGGCCGTGACAACGTCATCATCACGCCGCACTCCGCATTCTATTCGTCTTCATCGTTGCGCGACCTCATGATCTTCCCGTGCAACAACATCGGACACTTCCTCAAGGGCGAAAAGGACCAGCTCTTTAAGCTAGTTAACGACGTTCCCGTCGAGAACGTGCTGTAGGAGCCTAAACGGCTTCCAAAACATGTGGCCCAACGGGATGAAGGCCTGTTCTTCATCCCGTTTTATTGCTCCCCCTCTCGCTAGAGCAACATGCAGTCACCACAAACCGAAACAGCAGGGGCCACAAGACCAACAGCAAAGAATTCTCTAGGGGATAGTTCTTTAAAATACCAGCATATATACAATAACGTATATCACATTGTACGTTCACCGATAGGTCGGCTCGTTTGCGGAATACATGCCGCCAAAGACGTTCTCACATACTACCCGAGTGATAATATCGATATGTGATGCACGTATTATTAAACGCATCGCTTCCCTGACATGAAGGGTGCAGCCTTCAAGTCGGCAACAGAGTCAAGACCTCACCACTTAATTTAGAGGCGCATCCCCCTCGCGGGGATGTGTTTCGTCGTGAAGGAGCTCGGTATGTTCGATAAGGCTGCCGGCTCTGGCGAGAAGCGCAAGCCACGCCAGATGCCATCATCTTTTACCATCCTCTTTGGCTGCCTGCTGCTCGTGGCCATCGTCTCGTGGGTCGTTTCGTCATTTAGCCCCGATGTGCAGGCCGCAACGCTTGGCAACTTTATGGCCTCCCCCTTCTTGGGCTTCGAGAGCGCCATGCAAGTCTGCGTGTTCATTCTTGTGCTCGGCGGTTTTTTGGGCGTCGTCCAAAAAACGGGCGCACTCGACACCGGTATCGCCGTGCTCGTCCGCAAACTGGGCGGCAATGACCTACTGCTCGTCCCCGTCCTCATGCTCGCTTTTGGCATCTGCGGATCCACGTACGGCATGCTCGAGGAATCTGTCCCCTTCTACCTGCTGCTGGCATCGGTCACGTTTGCCATGGGCTGGGATCCGCTCGTAGGATGCATGGTCGTCCTGATGGGCTGCGGCCTTGGCGTTTTGGGATCGACGGTCAACCCGTTTTCGACCGGACTCGCACTCGATGCCCTCAAGGCAGCCGGCATCCCCTATGACCAGGGGCTCATGATCGGCATCGGCCTGGCAATGTTCACCATCGCCGAGATTTCGGGCATCATTTTTGTCATGCGGTACGCCAAGCGCGTTCGCACTGACCGCACTTCCTCATCGCTTACCCCCGAGGAATGGAAGACCGCCGAGCGCCTCTACGGCGACAAGGATGGCGATTCCGCTGAAGACGCACACGTCGAGCTATCCAAGATTCAAAAGCGCGTCCTTGTTCTCTTCGCCCTCACGTTTGTCGTCATGATTATCGGCTTTATTCCGTGGCAGACATTCGGAGTTGGCTTATTTGATATCGGAGCCACGAGCGATGACCTCAGCACCGCATGGAGCGCGCTTTTGACCGGCTTGCCGCTTGGCCAGTGGTACTTTACCGAATGCGGCATCTGGTTCTTCACGATGACGATTATCATCGGCAAGGTTGCCGGCATGCAGGAGAAAGAACTCGTCGATACCATCCTGCACGGATGCGCCGACCTGGTTTCCGTCGCGCTCGTCGTCGCCGTCGCCCGCGGCGTCTCCGTACTCATGTCCATCACCGGACTCGACGTGTGGATCCTCACCAACGCCGCCAACGCGCTCGCCGGCGTATCCGCCGCAGTGTTCGCGCCACTCTCGTACGCCCTGTACTTTGCGCTATCCTTCTTGATCCCCTCGAGCACCGGCATGGCAACCGTCTCCATGCCCATCATGGGACCGTTGGCAGCATCGTTGGGCTTTGCCCCCGAAGCCATGGTCGCAATCTACCTCGCCACACATGGCGTTGTAGCCATGATCACCCCCACATGCGGTTCCATCATGGCCGGTCTCGAACTTGCCCAGGTAAGCTACACGACCTACATCAAGACGGCCGCCAAATATATGGCCTTGCTTACCGTGATCACTGTTTCATTTGTCACCGTGCTGATGCTCATTTTGTAATCGGCAGGCACATCGCGAATCGTATCTTTAGAAAGGGGCTCACAGAGCCCCTTTCTCTTAGCTCAAAGATGAACTCTAGGCGTTGTATTTGTTACCCTCGCCGACGATCTTGCCATTGTCGTCGACGAGAACGAGGGAGTTCTCGACCGGCTCGGCACCGGTACCGTCGATGAGCTTGCCGCCAACGATTGCATACTTAGTGGACATGGTTCCTCCTTATGGATCCATATAGTGGGCGAGGCCGCGTTGGGTTAAGGCCTCACAAAACTACCCAAGTGGTGCCGGGTTCGGTGCGCGGGAGAGAGGGCCCCGCACACCCGATCCGTCCCGGCTAGACGTTATTTTTTGCGGGAATTGGTGAAGGCCATGAGGGCCAAGCCAACAGCCAGCCAGCCGATCACGATGCTCCACTCCACCATGTTGAGGGAGGCGGGAGAGAACGGGATCACGAGCAGGCCAATGATGGTGCCGCAGGCAACGATAGCGAGGCTGATGCCAAACTTGCCGCCGGGCACCTCGTAGGGACGAGGCAGGTCGGGCTCGGTGAAGCGCATGCGCAGGCAAGCGAGGGCGACCATGCCGCAGGAGAAGATGAAGGCGAGAGCCGACACGTTGGTCAGAGGGATGAGCATGTTCTTGCCCAGGAACGGACCGACGACGGTGATGACGCCCAGAACGACGCAGGCGAGCTTGGGAGCGCCGGACTTGGGATCGACCTCGGCGAACTTCTCGGGCAGCTGGCCCTTGCGGCCCATGGCGAGCATGATGCGGCTCGTGGCGCCGTAGAAGGAGTTCATCGGGCCCATGGGTCCAAGCGTGGCGATGACGAGCATGGCCAGGTACAGGAGCATGTTGATGCCCTTGAGGCAGGCAAGCGCGGGAACCGGGCTCTTAACAAACTCATGCCAGTCGAGGATGGTGCCGAACGAGTAGATGCAGACCATGTAGAAGCCGCCGGCGGCCAGCAGAGCCAAGGAGATGATCTTGCCGAACTTGTTCCAGTTGAGGCCCTCGGCTGCTTCCTCAGCCTGCTGAGGAATAGTGTCGAAGCCGGCGTAGAAGAACGGGGTCAGAACCAGGACCGAAACGATGCCTGCGAACAGGCTGGTGCCCTCGGTAGCGGGCTTGCCGCCGCCAGCACCGGTGACCTGGGAGAACACGGGCATGGCGTTGTCCGGCGAGCCGGTGAACAGCGAGACGCCCATGGCGAGCAGCATGCCGCAGAGCAGGGCCTTGGTCAGGAAGGCCTGCAGCTTGGCGGCCGAGCTGGCACCGCGGAAGTTGAGGAAGATGACGTAGGCTGCAAAGCCGAGCGCGATCAGCGTCGGGAACAGGTAAACGTCGGCGCCCAGGATGGTGTAGAGCTTGACGGCGCGCAGCCACTCAAGGCCGGGCAGGCTGCCGAACATCTCGGACACGAGGGTCGAGATGGCGATGGCCTCCCACGGGCACAGGATGCCGTTGCCCAGGGCCAGGAGCCAGCCGGTGATGTAGCTCATCGTACGGCCAAAGCTACGATCGACATACTCGACGATGCCGCCCGAAATGGGGATAGCAGCCGTGAGCTCACCGAAAACAGCTCCGACGGGCACGAGGAAGATTGCGCCCAAGAGGAATGCAATCATAGCGGGAACGGGACCGCCGCCCACGACCATCCAGTCGCCGACCTGCAGAACCCAACCGGTACCGATGATGGCACCGAAACCGATGGTGAAGAAGCTCCAGAGCGAAAGCGTTTTCTTCATGCCGCCGTTGTCCTCGACTGCAACTTCTGCGTTCTTGTCCGCCATTGTTCCCCTCCTTTCCTTTTTGACGCCCCCTGGCGTCACCCCTTGCGCGGCCTGTTCGACCGAGCGCTTTTATTTCGTGGCTTTAAGATACGGCCTCGGCGCCACGCTGCCGCTTATGGCTCGACCGAAGGCAGAACTGCAAAACGAGCGGCGCCGTTTTTGGGACGAACGGCGGGAGACGCCATTCGTCCTGAACGCTTTCATCTTGTCTGCTTTTGGATACCTGTTGCCGTGACGCGTGGTGCGCGGCGCGGCAACGTTCATACCATTTGTCAGGCTTTTGGCGCACACACCCATGTGTCGTGCATCTTTTTATGTAGGATAGACAAGTTACACACGAGGCAAGGTGATTCGAATGGCATACGGATACAATGACGGCGACCAACGGCCACAAAGCGTGCGCCTTGCCGGCCGCACCACGCCAACGCCCAGAAGCACCTCCGACAACGGCAACCCGCAGCGCCCCCAAGAGCAGCCCGGGGCTTCTTCTCGGCAACAAAGCCGTACCGTGCAGCAGTCAGACCGCGTGAGTACGGGCACACGCCAACGCCAGACCGACACATCGCAGCCGCGCCGCTACGATCGCCGTAAGACCGGCTACTACGTTAAACGCTCCTTTTCGCGACCTCAACGCGATCGCGGCAATTCCGCCCCTCACCCCGCGTCGCATACCACAAGCCACGTGCTTCCTGCCCGCCGCCTACGCCTTGCGCTTTGCTCCATCGCCGCCTGCCTCGTCTTTGTGTTTTTGGGATCCTGTATCTCCCACGGATCAGCCGGTCTTGAGCCCACTGCCGAGGACAAGCTGCTTAAAGCTCCCGTCGCGCCCGGTTACTCCTTTGCGTTCTCGACCCCACGCTCGCAATGGCAGGCCGGTACCATGCCCCACATCTACCAAATTGACCCCGCATGGTCGGAGCTGTCCTATGCCGGTGGCACTATCCGCGAAAACGCTTGCGGTCCCACTTGCCTCGCCATGGTCTATATCTTTAAGACCGGCCACACCGATAAGACGCCGGTCGATATATGCGCGCTGGCCGAAGCCGGCAACTACGCCCCCACTGGTGCCACCGAGTGGTCGTTTATGACAGGCGGTGCGTGGCAGCTGGGACTCAACGGAACACAGCTCTATAACGATCGTGAATCGATTACCCAAGCACTTCGCTCGGGTGCGCCCGTTATCGCCGCAGTGCACCCCGGTACGTTTACCAACGTAGGCCACTACATCGTGCTCTACGGCATCGACGATGCCAATCAGATTGGCGTCTACGACCCCAACTCGGCCAGCCGCAGCGCCCGTCGCTGGGGCGTCGTAGAAGTCCTCAACGAAGTCGAAGCCATGTGGGCCTACTACTAGTCATTGGGCACTCATTGGGGACAGACTTAAATGAGTGGGCGTTGGGGACAGTCTTACGCACTCATTGGGGACAGACTTAAATGAGTGGTCGTTGGGGACAGTCTTACGGACGCCGGCCGAGAGCAGACGAAAAGGGCCATCCCGAACTGCTTGGAACTGCCGGCACGGAAAGCGCATCCTGCTTTGGGGCCCAATAGCGGGATGCGCTTTCCGTTAGCGGCCCGTTTGGGAAACTAGGGACCGCTTTTCGACAAAAATCTGGGATGCATTTTCCGATTGAGGGCCTCAAGGGAAACCGCACC
Source organism: uncultured Collinsella sp. (assembly GCA_900546475.1). Classification (GTDB taxonomy): domain Bacteria; phylum Actinomycetota; class Coriobacteriia; order Coriobacteriales; family Coriobacteriaceae; genus Collinsella. Next base: position 16,771 of record URDI01000012.1, on the reverse strand, counting down.
CCATGTTGGACGCTCATTCTGGGATGTGCTTTCCGCAGTTGATCGATGCGGCCTTTTAGGACTGTCCCAAGCTGCCGGCAGGAAAGGAACGTCCCCAAGTGCCGGGTTTCCGCAGTCTGCAATGCTCCTCATGAACAGCCGCCTCAATAGCAAAAGCCCCGCGGCCGAAGCGGACCGCGGGGGCAACAGACCTGCAAGAGTTAACTCAAGTCCTCGCCATTTGATGCAATGACCTTTTGGTACCAGCAGAAGCTGTCCTTTCGGTAGCGATCGAACGTGCCTTTGCCCGTATCATCGGCATCGACATAAACAAAGCCATAGCGCTTCTTCATCTGCCCCGTCGAGGCCGACACCAAATCGATACAGCCCCACGGCGTGTATCCCATCAGGTCAACACCGTCCTCGACAATTGCATCGCGCAGCGCAAGAATATGCCTGCGCAGGTAATCAATATGATACGCATCGTGGACTTTGCCGTCTTCCAGCGCATCGAGTCCGCCCACACCGTTCTCAGCGATAAAGAGCGGAAGATGGTAACGATCGTGGTAGCCGGCAAGCGTCACGCGCAAACCCAGCGCATCGATCTGCCATTTCCAGGCAGTCTCTTTATCCTTGAGGTACGGATTGCGCAGCGTCGGGAACACGTTGCCCTCCGCCTTCTCAGCGATCACCTGGTCATCGGCGCACACCAAGCGCGAGCAATAGTACGAGAACGAGATGAAGTCGACGGTATGCTCGGCCAGATACTCCGTATCGCCCGGCTCAAAGGGCACGTGAACACCCTCTTTCTCGAGCGCACGCAGCTTCCAAGTAGGATAGGCGCCCGCAGCCATCACGTCAGTGTAGAAGTAGCGGCCGCGGTCCTCCTCATACGCAAGCCATACGTCCTCGGGCGCACAACGGTACGGATAGGTCGCACCGGCAGCGATCATGCAACCCACCTTGTTTGCGGGATCGATCTTGTGCAGGATCTCGACAGCGCGAGCGCTCGCCATAAACATATGGTGCGAGAACGCCGCGGTCACGGCTGCACGGTCACGCTCATCCTCGAGCGTGACGCCCGCGTTGAGATAGGACAGCGCCACGCTGTTGATCTCGTTGAAGGTGAGCCAATAACGCACGAGGCCCTGGTACGCACGTCCGACGGTCTCGACGTAGTGCGCATACCGCTCGATCATCTCTCGGCTTTGCCATCCACCATAACGCTCGACCAGAGCCAACGGATAGTCGTAGTGCGACAGCGTCACGAGCGGCTCGATTCCGTGCTCGCGCAGCGCCTCGAATACCTGACGGTAAAACTCCAAGCCCTCACCGTTGGGCTCGGCCTCCATCCCTGTGGGAAAAATACGGCTCCAACAAATTGAAAGACGCAGGCACTTAAAGCCCATCTCGGCAAAGAGCTCGACGTCCTCGCGCCAATGATGGAAGAAGTCGTTGCCCCAACGGCATGGATACAGCCTGTCCGGATCATCCACGGGCTTTTGCCTGCCAAACATCACATCCCAGCGGTCGGGACCCTGTGGAATCAGGTCGGAGTGCGACATACCGCGGCCGCCCTCGTTCCAGCCCCCTTCGGCCTGGTTGGCGGCGAGGGCACCACCCCACAAAAAGCCCTCGGGCATACCGGCAGCAGACGTTCTGTCAAAGTAACCCATGCTACTCAGCATCCTTGGCAGAAGCTGCCGCGGCGTTCTCCTGCTCCTGTGCCAGGAGCAGGTTGTCGTACACCTTAAAGAACGGGTACCAGACCACAGCCATGACCACGATCAAAACGATCGTAAATACCCAGATGCGCGGGTCGAGGCACTGGATAAAGCCCTGAACGAAGATGGGGAACGTGCCGCTCACCAAGATGTAGAAGTTAGAGACAAGACCCAGTGAGATTGCACCCCAATACAGCAGGGCCGAAATCATACCGCCCAGCACGAACGGAACCATGAGGATCGGGTTGAAGATGATGGGTGCGCCAAAGATCGCGGGCTCGGAGATACGGAAGAAGCTCGGCACGATCGATGCCTTGCCAAATGCCTTGAGCTGCTGCGACTTTGCCCTAAACGCGCAGAGCGCCACAAAAGAGAACGTATTGCCCGTGCCGCCGATGAGGTTGATGACCATCGACATGAATACCGGGTGGAACTCAAGCGGCTGCCCAGCAGCGTAGAGCGAGGCGTTGGCGGCAAAGGCGGCAAGCGTGACCGGGGCGGTGATGGGCATCACGATCATGTTGCCGTGGACGCCAAAGCACCAAAACAGCAGCGTCATGAAGCAGATAAGCAGTGCGCCGGGCACAGAGTCAACTGCGACGGAAAGCGGGGCAGCGAGCAGCTTCTCGATAACCGAGGGGATGGACAGCGTGGGATCGATCATCTGGATCAGCAGGTTGCCACCAAAGAAGATGAGGATGTTGGCGAGCATAGGCACGATGGCGCCAAAGGTTTCGGACAAAAACGGCGGCACGCCATCGGGCATCTTGATGGTGATGCCCTTGGTCTGGCAGAAGCGCGTGACCTCGACGGAGACCAGGGCAACGACGATGGCGGTAAACAGGCCCTGCGCACCCAGATAGGTGCAGGGGACCGCCTGGAGCACGGACTCATCAGCAAGCTGGTAGTAGGACGACGGCGCCGCGGCGATCAGGAACATCACCAGCGAGGTCATACCGGCGTTAAGCTTGGGCATCTTGTAGGTGCCTGCCAGGTTATAGGCGATTGCGAACGTCACGATCACCGACAGTATGCCCATCGTCATGTTGAACGGGATGAGCAGCGTGAGCTTATTGGCCGTGGCAAAATCGAGCCAAGGGCCAAAGACGGACCAGAACCCGCCCCGCGCCACCAGGTCGGCCGTGACCGGCGGGTTGGCGATGATCATAAAGACGGCAGAGACCAAGATGAAGCTGATCGCGCTCATAAAGCCCTTTTGCATGGAGGCAAAGTGGCGCTCGGCGCCGCAGAAATTGGCAATAGGGGTCAGTTTTTCCTGAAGCAGGGTCATGAACTTTTCCATAGTCGCCTCCTAGCCCAACAGCGACTGGGCGAGTGCCAGCACGTTGGCGGCGTTGCCCATGCCGTAGTCCTGTGCGGGGATGACCGCGGTTGGCTTACCGCTCCCCTGCTTGACGGTGTTGAGCTGGTAGGACACCTGCGGCCCCAAGAGCAGCACGTCATAATCGGCGCAGGTCTCCTGATACTCGCCGATACCCACCGCATCGATATCGAGCTCGATGCCGTTTTGCTCCGCGTATTTCTCGAGTTTCTTCATCAGAATGCTTGTAGACAGGCCAGCTGCGCAAACAAGAAGGATCTTCATAAGGGATTCCCTTCGCATTGATTGGTTGGATAGTCGCCGCACGCCGTTAGGCGTTCTTGGCTGCAGTGCGCTCATACAGGCAGATCAGCTCCTGCACGAGCTCCTGAGCAAGCATGGAGCACATGAGGTGGTCCTGAGCATGGACCAGCAACACATCCACCGACAGATGCTCGCCCGCCGCCTCGGTCGAAAGCAGCTGCGTTTGGATGTGGTGAGCTTTGATTCCCGCATCCTTTGACTGCTTCATGAGTTTGGCGGCAGCGTCAAAATCTCCCGCCTTTGCCTTTTCAAGGGCTTCGAAGGCAAGGCTGCGCGCCTCTCCCGCTGCAGCGACCAGCTGAAACGAAACCATCTCGGTTCCCTGATCGTCCATAACGGTCTCCTCTCCCGTGATGTTTGGTTTGTACTTGAATATTCGAAACGCCTATCTCCCACCCGCAATCCTCGAGGTTTATTGCAGGCAGGCAGGGTTTTCGACAAAAGAAGCCTTAAGCCGTATGCGCTTGCACAAGCGCCATCAGCTCATGCCAGGACCGGCGCTCGCGTAAGCGCTCGACCCCCTGGCGGTCCATAAAGATCTCAGCGAGCAGCGAGCTCAAGATCCGCGCCTCATCGCCGCCCGACCGGGCAAACGACACCATAAAGACGATATCGACCTCATGGCCGTATTCGTCCCAAAGAATGGGATGTTCGAGCAGGCCCACGGTAACAAAGGCCTCGGCGCTCAAAGGATGCATCCCATGGGGCATGGCCACCCCATTGCCAAACGAGGTGGCACTCGCGCTCTCGCGCTCGGCAACCTCTTGGGCAAACTGGGCATCGACACGGCCGCTCTCGACGGCGCGCTCGGAGAGATATCGGAGAACGGCCTGCTTCGACGACGCCTCAACGCGGTTGAAGAACAGGGCACGGCTAAAGAAAGCGCTCAGGGAGTCCGATTGCGCAGCGTCATCACTCAGCACCTTGCGGATAGCGTTGACATCGCTCGTCTCCAAGAAGAAATCGGCCTCGCGGACGGGCACGGGCAACTTGACGTTGAGCGGCACCGTTGTGAACACGTAGTCGATGTGCGAAAAGTCGAGCGTTCCCACGCGGGCGACGTCGCATGTCTCAATCGACTCGATATACATACCAAACTGCTTGCGGTACTGGTGCTCGAGCATACGGGCGCTTCCCGCTCCCGAGGCGCACACGATCAGGATGCGTTTGCGACGCGGCTGGTCGGCTTGCTGCTCGAGGGCCAGGGCAAATGCCATGGCGATGTAGCCGAGCTCTTCATCAGAGGGCTGGCTGCCAAAATGACGCTCGAGTACCTGCGAGGTGCCAGCTGCCATCGAATAGGCCAACGGAAACCTCGTCTTGATATCGGGCAGCATGGGGTTATCCATATGCATGTGATATTCAAGGCGATAGCCCAGAGGGCCGATATGCCGAGCAAGGTTCATGCGAAGTTCAAGATCGCCGCTAAAGTCAAACCTAAACTCATCGTTGACCGCACGTACCATCTCGGAAGCAATCTCCCACATCTCGTCCGAGATAACGGCAGAGCCCTTCTCGGGCACGCCCGTGCCCCTGCCGAGCAAATGGATTGCGATAAAGGCAACCTCTTCTCGGGGCATGCTCACGCCCAGGGCATCCTTGATGTTTGCGGCAATCTGGAAAGCCGCGGCGTATTCGCGCGTTCCCTCCAGTTTTTGAACGTCCGATTCTGCAGCTGGGACATAGCAGCCCTGCTCGATGCGGCCAAGAGCGATGTAAAGATGCATGATGAGATTGCGGGATGCCAGCGAGCTCACCGTGACGGGCGAGGCCGTCAGGGCATCGTCCACACATGCGGCGATGGCCCGCAGGCGCTCGGCGAGCTTTGCATCGTCGGTGTCGGGCAACACGGGCCTCACCAGCGAGGCGAGGCACAGGCGCCGTTGCGACTCCCCGCCCGCAACGCGGATTCCGTAGCGTGGGCGCTTTTCGAGCGTTAAGTCAAATTGGGCGAGTTTCTGCTCTACCAGACGCATGTCATTGGACAGAGTTCGCGCCGAAACGTAGAGTAAATCCGCATACTCCTCAATCGTCACCCACTGGGACCGCATGAGGAGGTCGTTAAGAAGGAAGGACACACGGCCGTCGCGCGTATCAGGAATGCCCGGATGAGCCAGAGCCGCACCGTCTAGCAAGCGAGCAAGCTCATCTGCACGTGCAACATCGATACGATACTGCCCCTTGCTGCCAACGATGCGTGCAACCCCTGCAAGGTTGTCGTTTGCGCGATGGATATAGTTTCTCACGGCGCGTTCGCTTACCTCGAGACGCTTGGCAAGTACCGCGACAGCGACAGGCTGAGCGTCCTCGATCATATTTACAAGCTGCTTGACGCGAGCATCCATGTCCTCCTCCTTTCCCTGCGTCTAGTCTAACGCGGTAAAGAATGACACTCCACGTCGCGCTCGTTCCGCCAACTCGGAACAGGTTGCGGGGAGTCCAGCTGAGCTATGGAGAGCCTGGGGAGAGGGCCCGAAGGCAATGCGTCGGTGTGGGATGCGCCTTCCCAGCCATTGGGCAGTCATTGGGGACAGGCTTAAATGAGTAGTCGTTGGGGACGTTCTTGTTTGACTAGTCGTTTAAGAACGTCCCCAATGACTATTAAGGACTGTCCCAAGCTGCCGGCAGGAAAGGACCGTCCCCAAGTGCCGGGTTTGTCCCCAATGACTAGGTGAATAGCAAAAGCCCCGCAGTCGGAGCGGACTGCGGGGCTCATGAAGAGAGGTAGTTTGTGGGCGCTTTGCCTGGCGCCCACGAGAGAGGCAACAGAGTAGAGACTACTCGTGGATGCGGGTACCAGAGAGGCCGGCCATGGTCTCGGCGGCCTTGTCCAGGGCGCCGATGATGCAGGTGCGGCCCTTGCGGGAACGGGCGAACTTGATGGCGGCGCGGACCTTGGGCTCCATGGAACCCTTGCCGAACTGGCCCTCGTCGGCCAGGCGCTCGGCCTCGTCGGCGGTGAGGTCCTCGAGCTCCTCCTGGTCGGGCTTGCCAAAGTTGATGGCGACATGCTCGACGGCGGTCAGCAGGAACAGGACGTCGGCGTCGCAGTCCTCGGCCAGCAGCTCGCCGCCCAGGTCCTTGTCGATGACGGCGGGAACGCCCTTGTAGCAGCCCTTGTTCTCGTAGTCGCGGACGACGGGGATGCCGCCGCCACCGCAGGCGATGACGATGAACTCGTTGTCGAGCAGGTTGAGGATGGAGTCAGCCTCGACGATCTTCTTGGGATCGGGAGAAGCGACGACGCGACGCCAGCCGCGGCCGGAATCCTCAACGAAGACCTTGGAGGGATCCTCGGCCATGAACTCCTTGGCCTGCTCCTCGGTGTAGAAGGGGCCGATCGGCTTAGTCGGGTTCTTGAACGCGGGATCGTCCGGATCGCACTCGATCTGGGTGACGACGGTGGCGGCGTGCCAACGCTTGTAGCGCTTGTGCATCTCGCGGCCGATGCCCTGCTGCAGGTGATAACCAATGTAGCCCTGGGACATGGCGCCGCACTCGGGCAGCGGCATCTCGGGGGTGCCGATGGCGTCGTGGGCGGCGGCGAAGGCGTTCTGGATCATGCCGACCTGCGGGCCGTTGCCGTGGGTGATGATGATCTCGTTGCCCTGCTCGATGAGGCCGAGGAGGGCGTGGGCGGTGTTGCTCACGGCCTCGATCTGCTCGACGGGGTTGTTGCCGAGGGCGTTGCCGCCAAGGGCGACGACAATACGATCGGGCTTACCGTAAGGTTTGCTCATGATTCCTTCTTCTAAATGTTCTGTATCTTCCAACCCTTAGCGAAGCGTCGCGTACATCATGGCCTTAATGGTATGCATGCGGTTCTCGGCCTCCTGGAACACGCGAGACTGCGCGCTCTCAAAGACCTCGTCGGAAACCTCCATCTCGGTCACGCCGAACTTCTCGGCAATCTCGGCGCCGATGGTGGTCTGCGTATCGTGGAAGCTCGGCAGGCAGTGCATAAAGATGGCGCCGGGGTTTGCCTTGGCCATGACCTCGGGCGTTACTCGATAGGGAGAGAGAAGATCGATTCGGCTCTTCCACAGCTCCTCAGCCTGGCCCATACCGACCCAAACGTCCGTATAGATCACGTCTGCATCCTTGACGCCCTCGTCGATATCCTCAGTGAGCTGGATCGTGCAGCCATTCTGAGCGGCGATCTCCTGGCAGCGCTCAAGAAGCTCGGGGTCAAAATGCGTAGCGCCCTCGACGTCACCCTTGGGGCCACAGGAGCAGAAGTTGATGCCCAGTTTGGCACAGATGACCATCAGGGAGTCGCTGACGTTGCCCTGCTCCTTGCCCATATAGGTGAGCTTCATGCCGCGCGTGTCGCCAAACTCCTCACGCATGGTGAGAATGTCGGCAAGGGCCTGGGTGGGATGGTACTCGTTGGTCAGACCGTTCCAGACGGGAACGCCAGCCTTGGCGGCAAGCTCCTCGACGATCGACTGGTCGGAGCCGCGATACTCAATACCGTCATACATGCGACCGAGCACGCGGGCGGTATCCTCGATGGACTCTTTCTTGCCCATCTGCGACGAGCCGGGGTCGAGGTAGGTCACGCCCATACCCAGGTCCATACCGCCGACCTCGAAGGCACAGCGCGTGCGCGTGGAGGTCTTCTCAAACAGCAGGACAATGTTCTTGCCCTCGAGAAAGCGGTGCGGATAACCGGCGCGCTTCATATCCTTGAAGTTCTTTGAGAGGTCGAGCATGTACTCGATTTCCTCGGGCGTAAAGTCAAGCAGGGTAAGAACGCTTCGACCAGAAAGATTAAGAGCCATGATTTGAGTCCTTTCGATTGTTGGAACACACAAGGAGGGATGGGCGGCGCAGACGCACACGCGCCGCCCAGATACGCTAACGCTGACTAGATTTCCTCACGCCAGAACGGCATGGTCATGCAGCGCGGGCCGCCGCGACCGCGAGAAAGCTCCTCGGAGGGAGCGACGAGCAGCTCGACGCCAGCCTTGTAAAGAGCATCGTTGGTGACAACGTTGCGCTCATACACGCAGACCTTGCCCGGTGCGACCGCAAGAGTGTTGGAACCATCGTTCCACTGCTCACGGGAGGCCTCGATCGGATCGCCGCCACCGCACTCAATCATGGTGATATGGTCCATACCCGTCGCAAGCTCGAGGATATGCTGCAGGGTGCCCTCGAGTTCCTCGATATGCACCTCCCCCTCTGCATCGCCCTTGGTCAGGCGGTAGGCACGAAGCGTCTGGTAGATGCCGGGATAGACCGTGAACTTATCGCGATCGACCTGCGTGCAGACGGTGTCGAGGTGCATGTAGGCGTAGCCGTGCGGGATCTTGATGGCATAGATGTTCTCGATCTCGGCCTCATCGGAACCCCAGAACATATTCTTGGCGAGCTCATCGATGGCCGCAGTCTGGGTGCGCTCGGAAATACCGATGGCGAGCGTCTTGGCGTTGATGTTGAGGATATCGCCGCCCTCGATATGCCACTCGCTGTTGTGGTCGTACCAGATGGGGCTACCGGCGTAATCGGGATGGTTGCGCAGCACCGTTTCGTAGAAGATTACCTCGCGGTTGCGCTGATTCCAGTACATGCGGTTCATGGTAGCGCCCTTGCCCACGACAGCCAGAGGGTCACGGGAGAAATACGAGGCCGGCATGGGGAACAGCACCATATCGTCAGCCTTCAACTCCTCGCCGTCCATACTGGCAAGAGAACCGCCAACCTTGGGGATCTCGAGGTCGCGAACGTAGAGGCCGCCCATGGCAGCAAGGACAAACTCCTTGTTGTCCTTAATCGAATCAAGCTTCTCGACAACGGCCTGGCGAAGGGCCGCGTTGGAGATGCCGGACTCACCCATGAACTTCGTCATGAACTCTGCGCGAGTGCCCTCGACTTTGTCAAACGTCTCAGCGAGCAGCTCTTCCATATAGACGACCTCGGCGCCAGCGCCGCGAAGAAGGTCGGTAAACTGATCGTGCTCTTTCTGGGCATAGTCCAGATAGAACGCATCGTGAATCCAAACGCGGTCGAAATCCTCCGCCTTCATGTTTACAAGATCCATACCGGGGCGATGGACGCACACCTTCTTGAGGGCGCCAATCTCGCTATGAACGTTCAGTCCTTTGTTCATCTCTATCCTTCTTTCTCACAACTTGTATGTGGGGTTTTGCTTTTACGGCAGGGGGATAAGGCCCGAAACCGCAGTGAATGCCATGCAGATAACGCTCACGACCAGGAAGAATTTCCAAGCAACCTTCCACCACTGGCCAAGCGGAATCTTGCAGACGCCAAGACCGGCAACGAGCATCGCGCTTGTTGGCGAAATGAGAGACATGGCCGCGCTGCCCATGGAAAGACCCGTAACTGCAGCCTCGGGGTTTAAGCCCATCAGCTCAACAAGCGGGCCGAAAATGGGAATCGTAAGAGCAGCGATGCCCGAGGAGCTCGGAACGAGGATCGACAGAAGGTTATCCACGACATAGAGAATGCTCGTAAAGATAACTGCCGGAACTCCAGAGAGAGCCGTGGCGAGCGTGTTGAGAATCGTATCGATGATGAGGCCGTCATTGGCGATTACGAGGATTCCGCGGGCGAGGCCAACAACGATGGCAGAGAACGCGAAGTCTGCAATTCCCTTAACGAACTCGCCAGCGATCTCCTTCTCATTCATCCCGGAAACAACACCCGAAAGAAGAGCCATGGCCAAGAAAATCGCAGAGATCTCGTTCATGTACCAGCCCTGGGTTACCAGACCCCAAATGATAGCGCCAAGTCCAAGCACGAAAATAACCATGACGGCTTTTTGCCTAGCGGTGAACTCGCTATCGAGGAGATTCTCGTCCGCGCCAAACTCTTTGCGCTTCTCGATATCATCGTGGAAAGCTGGGGATACCTCGGGATTCTTCTTAACCTTGAGGGCATACATCACAACCCATGCGATGGCAACTGCAGTGAGCACGACAAGGGCGATAGTACGCAACCAAAGCTGGGGGTTGCCCTGGATGCCGAGGATGCCCTGGGAAATCAGGACGTTGAACGGGTTAACGGTAGATGCGATGTATCCGATACGGGCACCCACAAACACCGTCATGAACGCTGTAATTGAGTCGAAGCCCATGGCCATCATGATCGGCATAAGAATCGCAAAGAACGGAAGCGTCTCCTCTGCCATACCAAAGGTGCTGCCGCCCAAGGCAAAAAGCACCATTAGGATCGGAATGATGAGGACGTCCTTGCTCTTGAACTTCTTCACCACTCGGGCGACGCCGCTCGTGATGGCTCCGGTCGCCGTGATGACCTGGAAGGAACCTCCCACGATCATAATGAATGCAACGACCTCGACCGCTTGCTGGATGCCGATCGCAGGGGCCTCAAGTACTTCGAAGATGCCTTGGCGAAGATCGACCTCGTTGCCGTCCTCGTCCGTATAGACCTTATCGACAGGCTCATAGGTGCCCGAGACTGTTACCTCGCGACCGTTAACCTCCTGGCGCTCAAACGAGCCCGAAGGCACGACCCAGGTCAGAACGGCAAATACGGCCATCAAGACGAGAATGATGGTGTACACGTGCGGGACTCGAAGAGTGCGCTTCTTTTCTGTCTCTGCCATCTCTCCTCCTTAATTCAGGGGTTTTTCGTTGCCGGCAAAGCCATTGTGTCATCGCGCAAAACATCCTTCCGTCTCTTCGCCCGTCAACGAAGCGCATCGACCCGTAAACGGATTCCAGATTGATGTAATTCGTCAATTGTCTCTTTAAATAGATGTTTAACATCAATTACTAGCCTTGTTCATGCCATTCTCCTGTGACAAATATGATGTAAATTGAATCAATCTCGTAATGTGCCACTATGGAAGCAATCAATACTCATCGCCAAAGCGAGGTCTTATGTCCGCACTACATGTTCAAAACGAAATAGGAAAGCTAAAAAAGGCCCTCCTGCACTGCCCCGGCTCCGAAACGCGCAATTACCCCGACGGGCAGTTCAATCAAGTCTTTACGCTACGCCCGTCTAGCAGCTCATTCGATCTTGAAAAGGCTCTCAAGGAGCATCATGCTTACTCGACGATGCTCGAGCGCGAAGGAGTAGAGATTCTCTATCTTGAAAACCTTCTTACCGAAGCCCTTGATGCGACAGACCAAGCGCGTCGCTCCTTTATCGATAGCTTCATTAGAGAATGCGGCGCGTGCGGCATTGAGCTCGAGTCCGCTATTCGCGATTACCTCGAGCACATCGAGGGCTCCCGCGCTCTGGCCCAAGCGGCCGTCAACGGCATCCGTTATTCCCAGGTCTTCGATACGGATAAGGAGATATTCAGCCTCGCAAAACTGACGGGAGATGCATACTCGCCCGACGACCTTCTCGTAAGCCCCCTTAACACCATGTGGTTCACACGCGACCCGGCGAGCGTCATCGGCGAAGGCGTCACACTCAACCATATGTACTGGCCGGAGCGCAACCGTGAGGTTATCGCCTACAAAACGATTTTTACATATCACCCAGATTTCCGCGAGGCTCCTCAGTTCTTCAAGCATGAATCGACTTACCACTTTGAAGGCGGCGACCTGCACAACCTCAACTGCGAAAACGTAGCCGTTGGAATCTCCCAACGAACCGAGCCAGCGGCGATAGACACCCTAGCAAATAACTTGCTCTGGGATGAGAACTCTGCTATTGAGTCCGTATGGGCCATACAGGTCCCCTACGATGACCTCTGTATCCATCTCGACACATATTTCGCTCGCGTTGACTACGAGACATTCCTCGTTGACCGTGAGCTTCTCGATCAAGCACGGGTCTACCGCATTACGCGGGGCAGATCGGAAAGGACAACCCGGGCGCGTCATGTCGAAGGCGGTCTGAAAGAAGCGCTGAGATTAGCTCTGGGCTCAAATTCGTTGCAATTTATCTTTTGCGGTGGCTCAAATCCCGGAGCAGCAGAGGTCGAAAGGTCCAACAATGCCACAAGCACCCTTTGTTTGGAGCCCGGCAAGGTCTGCGTATACGAAGAAAACGTCAAAACCAACAAAGCGCTGGAGCAGGCAGGTATTGAACTTGTTCCCATCTCTATCTTCGAGCTGACAAACGGCTTTGGCGGTCCCAACTGCCTCTGCCTTCCCCTCGTCCGCACTTCATAAAATGGGAACGGGTCAAAACATAAAGGCGCTTCGCAAGCGCGATCAGCTAACACAGGAGGAGCTCGCGACACTCGTCGGCGTCTCCAAAGAAACGGTATGCCGCTGGGAAAAGGATCGTTATGCAATCCGCCGCTCAACGTTGCTCAAGATAGTATCGACATTTAACCTGCAGCTCGACGACCTCACATCTGAAACCGCAGGGCTTGCCGCAAAGCTCGACCACGAGGGGCGGAAGGGGGAATCCAAAGAAGTTACTACTGATTCCCTTTGCGATGTATTTAAAATCCAGATGACAGGAGGCAGAACGGGACTTAAACAAACCGGAACAACCGCGCTTCCCTCATCCGTATTCAAGAAACATCGCGAGTGCTTCTTTGTTCAAATGGACACATCCGCCATGTCCAAATGCTACCCGATTGGATCCCTTCTCCTCGTGGATCCCAGCCCAAAACCCTGGAACGGATGCTCCGTCCTCGCCTTGGCCGATAATTCGAGAATCGTCATACGGCGTTATAGCACCGGCACGAATACCGTGATGCTCTCATCCCACTCATATCGCACAGCGGAACCGGATATCGTGCTGGACAAACGCCGAATTAGGATTCTGGGAGTCATCGTTTGGTTTCAGGCGTCTCATGATCTGAGCGTCTAATCAAATTTGATCTTGTTTACCTCCCCCATATGCTCACAACTCAATAGCAAAAGCCCCGCAGTCGGAGCGGACTGCGGGGCTCATGAAGAGAGGTAGTTTGTGGGCGCTTTGCCTGGCGCCCACGAGAGAGGCAACAGAGTAGAGACTACTCGTGGATGCGGGTACCAGAGAGGCCGGCCATGGTCTCGGCGGCCTTGTCCAGGGCGCCGATGATGCAGGTGCGGCCCTTGCGGGAACGGGCGAACTTGATGGCGGCGCGGACCTTGGGCTCCATGGAACCCTTGCCGAACTGGCCCTCGTCGGCCAGGCGCTCGGCCTCGTCGGCGGTGAGGTCCTCGAGCTCCTCCTGGTCGGGCTTGCCAAAGTTGATGGCGACATGCTCGACGGCGGTCAGCAGGAACAGGACGTCGGCGTCGCAGTCCTCGGCCAGCAGCTCGCCGCCCAGGTCCTTGTCGATGACGGCGGGAACGCCCTTGTAGCAGCCCTTGTTCTCGTAGTCGCGGACGACGGGGATGCCGCCGCCACCGCAGGCGATGACGATGAACTCGTTGTCGAGCAGGTTGAGGATGGAGTCAGCCTCGACGATCTTCTTGGGATCGGGAGAAGCGACGACGCGACGCCAGCCGCGGCCGGAATCCTCAACGAAGACCTTGGAGGGATCCTCGGCCATGAACTCCTTGGCCTGCTCCTCGGTGTAGAAGGGGCCGATCGGCTTAGTCGGGTTCTTGAACGCGGGATCGTCCGGATCGCACTCGATCTGGGTGACGACGGTGGCGGCGTGCCAACGCTTGTAGCGCTTGTGCATCTCGCGGCCGATGCCCTGCTGCAGGTGATAACCAATGTAGCCCTGGGACATGGCGCCGCACTCGGGCAGCGGCATCTCGGGGGTGCCGATGGCGTCGTGGGCGGCGGCGAAGGCGTTCTGGATCATGCCGACCTGCGGGCCGTTGCCGTGGGTGATGATGATCTCGTTGCCCTGCTCGATGAGGCCGAGGAGCGCGTGGGCGGTGTTGCTCACGGCCTCGATCTGCTCGACGGGGTTGTTGCCGAGAGCGTTGCCGCCAAGGGCGACGACAATACGATCGGGCTTGCCAAGAGGCTTAGACATTGCTGGAATCCTTTCTGTAAAAGGCCTACAACCCATTAATAACCCGCGTCCGTGCGATACGCGAGTTTATTAAGGTTTATATTCTCTTTATCGCTCATTTTATTCATTTTGAAAATAGTGGAGCGGTGAACGGTCGTTTTTATCCGCTCAGCGTACAGAACCCCAGCTCAGACATATCTACGCCATTTACGTGCGACTTTATTTGAATACAGCAAGGATTATGTTGGATTATACAAACTATACCTCTGCTAAACACAAAACGGACAGCATAATATCTTACTCGCACTATACGAGATTCTATGCACTTATAGGACGAGTATGCATCCCTGCAAAAACATGGGGCTTTTCATCCAACAAAAAGGATAGTCGATCGTGCTTCACCCTGCGGTAAGCGACTGTGAACAAGTTGCGCTGTGCCCAAGCGTCCAAAAAAATCTAAACAGGGATATTGCTTCGGCTCCCAAGGCGTGATACTTTAGCCAAGTACAGCACGGGCTGGGGCGGCAGGCATCTGTCGTGAAGTTTGGGTTCGGCGACCCCGTGGCTGTCTTCTCCTTTATCCGCCAGCGAGCCCCTTGAGCGACGGATTGAGGAGGTCCTTACTATGACAAAAATGCTCAAGATTGCGCTGAATGGTGAGACGTTTCTCGCCGACATGCTCTGGGACAAAGCGCCCGAAGCATGCAGATTGTTCGAAGCGTCCTGTCCGGTCGAGTCGCGCATCTTCTCGGCAAAGATTTGCGATACCGAGGTGACCTATCCCGTATCGGGCCCCATCGCCAACTACGAGCACATCGAGAATCCCGTCTTTAACGAGCCGGCGGGTGCGGTGAGCTGGTACGGCGGCTGGTCTTCGGTCTGTATCTTCTTTGATGTTTGCGAGCCTTTTGGCACCTGCAACATGTTTGCCCGCATCTGCGAGGCCGACCGCGAGCGCTTTGCCACCGCTTGTCGCAACATTTGGGACAATCAGGGCATGTACATCAAAAACGAAATCGTCGAGATCGAAGCGGAGGCCTAAATATGATGAGTATCGACACCCTGCTTGTACTCGACCTTGCAGAGTACACCACTTCGCTAGAAGCCCTTGCCGACCAAATGATGCTTGAGGAGCCGCGCGATATCGACTATATGCGTCGCCGCAAGCTCGACACTGGCCGCGAGTTCGCAGTATGGAACTTTACCGTCGGCTACTGCATGAACGCTGCCGACGCCCTTTCGCTCCTGCGCGCCCAGGCAGCCGAGAACGTCAACGGTAACACCGCCGACTTGGCCACCCTCAACAACAGCGCCGCGCGCCTGTGCGACTGGTTCTCGGGCGCCTTTGACGTCACCGGCAAGATGGACGATACGACCGCCGTCCTCGCCCGCAGCCGCGACCTCTACGCCCAGGTCGAGACCCATGAGCAGTTTGCCGCCCTCACCCGCGCCACCGAGCGCTATCTGGTCCAGCTGCAATTTTGGGTCGATCGCCAGATTCCCTGGCCGGCCATCAGCGACCTGGTCCACGGCTACCGTCTGCGCACCGAAACCGGCGAGACAAGGTAAACCGGACTAGCAGCACCAACCACACCCCATCACGGGGCCCAAAGTAGTAATCAAGAGGCTGGAGACGCAAGCAACAGCGTCCCCAGCCTTTTTGCATGGTACCGCGCCGGTTCGATGGCTTTGAGACCTAAGCGAATCTTCGCTATCTGCCAATTTCTGTATGATTTGGGTCATTTCTAACTGCCAATTTTTGTACTTATAGGGGCAATCCTATCTACCAATTTTTGTCATTTAGGAGTTTTAATGCCACCCAGTAAGATCATTGATGGGCTTTTGAACTGGCAAAACAACTCCAATAAGGCGTTGCTTGTTATCAGCTCCCCCTCTATACCCAGAGAAGCGCGTGGTTTCGCGGCAATGCCGCGAAACAGCAACCGGGACAAAAGGCCCTGCCAACCACGCCCCCCGTTCAGCCCCACAATCCGAGGACGTAGTCGTAGCAGGATCTGAGGGCTGACCTTCGCGGACATTCCGCAGGACGAAAGAACCCCCGCCGCACGAAGTGTGAACTGCGCCCCAATTCTTGGACGGGCTAATAAGCGGCCTACGCCGCACATAGGGACTGATTCCGGAATTCCTCCGGGGTCAGTCCCTTCAGTTTAACCTGCCTCCTTCTCGTGTTCCAATGGATGATGTATTCGTCCAGGTCCCTCTTGAAGTCTTCGAAGCAGGGCCATTTTCTTCCGCGAAAGAACTCGTCCTTCATATGGCCGAACACCTGCTCCGTCGCGCCGTTGTCGATGCAGTTGCCCTTCCGGGACATGCTCTGCACCACGCCGGCCTCCTCCAGCCGCTTGCACCACCCGGCCTGCTGGTACTGCCAGCCCATGTCCGAGTGCAGGACCGGCCTGGAGCCCTCGGGCATCTTGGACACGAGCTGGTCGAGCAACTCGTGCTGCTGGGCCATGTTGGGATGCAGCGACGTGGACCAGGCGACGATCTCCTTGCTGCCGAAATCGTAGACCGGCGCGAAGTAGGCCTTGCCCCAGGGCT
>URDI01000011.1:0-46598 GCA_900546475.1 uncultured Collinsella sp. | reverse complement strand
ATGATTGGTTATTGAGCGTTGGTCAAAATGGTTGTTTTTACAGTAGCGCTAACACAGTATCGCCTTGGCCATCCTGGCCGCGTCGTTGCGGTCGTTCTTGGACGAGAGGTCGGCCGCCGACCTCGGGACCTTGGAGACGGTCGCGACGACGCAGTCGACGCCGAGGGCCGACAGCTCCCTCTGCGGCGCGAAGCCGAGGTAGCCGCTCTCGTAGGCGGCGAGCGACGGGCCCGGGAAGCCCGACATCCACTCCGCGACCTCGCCCCACGGGTTGCCGCGGAACCTCCTCGCCACGGCCTCGCCCGTCTCCGCGTCGAGCGCGCAGACGGTGGTGGACCTGAGGTGTACGTCCATTCCGAAGGCGGTAGAATATCTAGGCACGGGAGCCTCCCAACCTCGTTGCGGCGCGGCTGCGCCTCTGGCACTTCAACAACATTGTCGCAGCCCCGACCCGCGGTCACGAGCGGGGGCTCCTGTCGTTTCCGTGCCCTCGGATTGGGTCATAGTGTCTGTCCTTGATGATGTATTACGGCCATGAGGACGTATTTGAGGCCCGTGTGCAACAGGTTGCCCCCGAGCGCAGCCCGTGGCATCAGGTGCGCGTTGGGCTCTATGTGGTGGATGCTCGCTAGTCGGCAATGGAGGCTGCCATGTTTGACGACGACCTGTTCGATTTGACGGACGATCCGTTTGAGTGGGATATGCTGCTCGATGACGATGAGTTGGAACAGGATCGTATGAAGCGGCAGGACAAGAAAACTCAGAGTGACGCTTCGAAAAAGCAAGACAAGCGCCGCCGCAGACTGTTCGGCGGGCTCTTTGAATAACCGCCGCATCGCTGCGTCTGTATACTTAGCACGAGTTGAACACGTTGCGAAATGAGGACAGAGACGATGATGTGGTTTACCGCCGACCTGCACCTGGGCGATACGAATATCTTGCACGATATGGATCGGCCGTTTGATTCGGTCGAGGAGATGAACCGCAAGGTCATCGATGCCATCAATGAGTGCGTGGCTGCGGACGACCGCCTCTATATCTTGGGAGACTTTACCTATCGTTTGCCCCTGGCGGAGGCGGTGCGCCTGCGCGGGCGCATCGAATGCCGGAACGTGACGCTCATCCGCGGTAACCATGACGGCGATTGGGAAGATCCCGACGTGCCGCAGATTTGGGAAGACGTGCGCGATTATCTGGAGATTGCCCCAGGCTATGCCAAGGGCCATCGCCTGGTTATGAGCCACTACCCCATGCTCAGCTGGAACGGAAAGGCGCGTGGCGCCATCATGCTGCACGGGCATATCCACAGCAGGGGAGACCGCACCAACTCGCGCAACCGCGATCGCGAGCGCCCTATCTTTCGCTACGATGTCGGTCTCGATGCCAATGACTACAAGCCCGTAAGCCGCGATCAGATTCTTAGCTTCTTTGGGTTATAGGGCGCCAGAGTCACCACAAAGGGGACAGTCGCCTTTGTGGTGGTTCTGGCGCCGTTGCCATTATGGCAGCGGCGCCTTTTTTGTCCGTGCGGCGCGGTAGAGTGTAGGCAGTTGGAATTTGCGTCCATCGAGGAGCTGCCATGAACGAGATCAAGTGCCCGCATTGCGGCGAAGTTTTTAAGGTCGATGCGTCCGGTTATGCGGATATCGTCAAGCAGGTGCGCGATGCCGAGTTCTCGCGCGACCTGGATGAGCGCGTGAAGGCGGTCCAGCGCGAGGGTGAGCAGGCACTGGAGCTTGAGCGCTCGCGCTCGACGGCTGCTTTGCAAAAGGCAGAGTCTCAGCGCGACGCTCAGCTTGTCGAGCAGAAGAACGCTGCAGCTCAGCAGCTGGCACAAGAGGTTGCCAAGCGCGACGCTGAGCTTGCCGAGCTGCGCGCCAAGCTCGAAGGCGCTGCCGCAGAGCGCGAGAGTGCAAGTCGGCGCGCGGCGGTTGAGGCCCGTTCCGATGCTCAAAAGGAGAATGCCGAGCTTCAGCGCGAGATCGACAATTTACGTGCGCAGTTGGAGCGCAAAGATGATGAAGCCAGGCTTGCCGAGGCGGCGGCACGCAATGCTGCTCAAAACGACCTGTCCGCGCGCGACGCTCAGATTGCCGAGCTGCAGGCCAGGATCGCCGCGGCGGACAAGGCCCAGGAGATGGCGCTTGCCGCCGCCGCGGCAGAGTCGCAGCGTGAGCTCGATGCCGCTCGCAGCGAGGCCGAGCGCGCGCTTACTGACTATCGCGCGAAGGTGCAAGAGAAGTTTTCCGCCGCAAAGGCTCAGTCCGAGCAAGAGGCCGAGGGCCTGCGTGCCCAGCTGCGCGAGCAGGAACTGATGGCAAAAATGAACCTGTCAGAGGCGGTCGCCGCGGCGGAGCGAGAGCGCGATGAGGCACGTGCCAAACTGACGAGCGAGCTGGCGGTGCGCGATTCTCGCGAGGAGCAAGCCAAGGCGGCACACGAGCTCGAGCTTGCGCAGGCCAAGCGCGCGAGCGATGACCTGATTCGCTACAAGGATGAAGAGATTGAGCGCCTTAAGGACATGAAGGTTCGCCTGTCCACCAAGATGGTGGGCGAGTCGCTCGAGCAGCACTGCGAGACCGAGTTTAACCGTCTGCGCATGACGGCGTTTCCCAATGCGTACTTCGAGAAAGATAACGATGCATCCGAGGGCACCAAGGGAGACTTCATTTTCCGTGAGTGCGACGCGAGCGGCAACGAGGTCATCTCAATTATGTTCGAGATGAAAAACGAGAATGACGAGACCGCGACCAAGCATAAAAACGAGGACTTCTTTAAGAAACTCGATCACGATCGTCGCCAGAAAAGCTGTGAGTACGCGGTGCTCTGCACGCTGCTCGAGCCCGAGAGCGAGCTTTACAACGCGGGAATCGTGGACGTGAGCTATCGCTACGAGAAGATGTATGTGATCCGCCCGCAGTTCTTCATTCCCATCATTACGCTGCTGCGCAATGCCGCCATGGGTTCGCTTCGCTATAAGCAGGAGCTGGCGGAGTACAAGCAGCAGAATATCGATGTCACGAACTTCGAAGCCAAGATGGAGAAGTTCAAGAACGATTTCGGCCGCAACTACGAGATCGCGAGCCGCAAGTTCCAAACGGCAATCGATGAGATCGACAAGACGATTAGCCATCTGCAGAAAACCAAGGAGGCGTTGCTGTCCTCCGAGAACAATCTGCGCCTTGCCAACAAGAAAGCCGACGATCTTACCATTCGCAAGCTCACGTGGGGCAACAAGACCATGAAGGCGGCGTTTGACGAGGCACGCGGGGCTGCGGCAGAGACAAACGATGAGCCAGCCGAGGCGGATTCGTATGAGGTCGAGGATGCCGAGTAAGGCATAACGGATAGTGCAAAAACGGGGCCGCTGGCGATAGTGCCAACGGCCCCGTTTTATTCCGTTCCAGTATGTTTGGCTAGTTCTCGAGCAGGTCCTCGATAAAGCCGACGCGGTAGTTTTTGAAGATTACCTCGCCGCCGTCTTGCGTGGCGTCCAGATCGACATCGCCCATGATGCCAAAATCGTGGTCGCCATCCTCGTCGGCAAAGATCTGATGCACGTGCCATACGTGCGCGGTCTTCTCGTCGGACTCATCGATGGAAAACATCGCGGCACTGCGGGCGTCTCCGTCGGTGAGAATTTCCTCATGCTGCTCATGGTAGGCATCGAGGGCCTTTTGCCAGCGGATCTCGCTCATGCCCCAGTCGTCGTCGAGTTCGCCCAGGTCGCGAATGTGCTCGCGGGCGGCAAGGGTCACGCGGCGGAAGAGTGCGTTGCGCACCAGCAGGGTGCAGCCACGGCGGTCTGCCACGACTTCATCGATGCCCTGCGGCGGTGCGGCGTCGAGTGCAGCGGGGTTGCCGGCGTTCTCCCACTCGTCCACCAGGCTCGAGTCCACCGAGCGCACCACAAAGCCCAGCCACGAGATAATGTCGCGCAGGCGTTCGTCGCGCTTCTCGATGGGCACGGTGCGGTCGAGCGAACGATAGGCCTCTGCCAGGTAGCGCAGCAAAATGCCCTCGGAGCGGGCGATGCCGAGCTTTTGAATGTAGCCCTTAAAATCGCTCGCGCTTTCCAGCATATCGCGCAGAACGCTCTTGGGAGAGAGCTGGTAGTCGTTTGCCCAGGGCACTTCCTGGCAGTACTTGTCAAAGGCGGCGTCGAGCAAATCCTCGAGCGGCTTTTCATACGTGACGTCTTGAATGCGCTCCAGACGCTCTTCATATTCGACGCCGTCAGCCTTCATTTCGGCCATCGCGCGGTCGCGCGCTGCGCGCTCCTGAGCGCGCAGCACCTGCTTGGGATCCTCGAGCGTTGCCTCGACCATCGAGATCAGGTCCATGGTATAGGTCTCGCTCTCGGGATCGAGCAGCTCCAACGCGGCAAGCAAAAACGGCGAGAGCGGCTGGTCGAGCGCAAAGTCCTCGGGCAGGTCGACCGTCAGTGCGTAGTCGATGTCCGGCGCGGCGTCAGCCGGAGCGTCGGGTGCGGGCGGCACCTCGGTGCGCACGACGACGCCGGAATCGATGAGCGTGGCGAAGATCTCGTCGGCACGAACCTCGAGCTTAGCCTTTTCCTCGGGGGTCTGCAGGCTCGTCTCGATGAGGTCGTGTACGCGGGCTCGGGCATCGCCACCCTGCTCGACCACGCTAATCACCATGGAGTGCGTGATGCGCAGGCGCGGCTTGAGTGTCTCGGGCTGCGTCTCGATCAGGCGCTCGAACGTCTGCTTGTTCCAGGTGACAAAGCCCTCGGGGGCCTTCTTCTTTTTAATCTTGCGGAGCTTTTTGGGGTCGTCGCCCGCCTTGGCCATAAGCTTGGCATTCTCGATCTCGTGCTCGGGTGCCTCGGCGATGACCATGCCCTCGGTATCGAAGCCCGAGCGGCCGGCACGACCGGCAATCTGATGGAACTCGCGGGCGCGCAGACGACGCATCTTGTAGCCATCGAACTTGGTGAGCGCGGTGAGCACCACGGTGTGGATGGGCACGTTGATACCGACGCCGAGCGTATCGGTGCCGCAGATGACGGGTAGCAGGCCCTGCTGCGCCAAGCGCTCGACCAGCAGGCGGTAGCGCGGCAACATGCCAGCATGGTGCACGCCGACGCCGCATCCGAGCAAGCGCTTGAGGATTTTGCCGAAGGCCGTCGAGAAGCTCGTGCCCTTGGCCGCCTCCTTGATGGCCTCGCGCTGCTCCTTGCTGGCAATGCCAAAATTGGCGAGCGACTGTGCCGTCGCAAGTGCGGCATCCTGGCTAAAGTGCACGATATAGAGTGGGGCCTCGTCGCGGCGCATGGCGAGCTCGACCGTGCCCTCGAGGGAGGTCGTCACATAGTCGTAACTCAGCGGAACAGGACGCGGGGCGTCGACGACCAGGTCGCAGGCAGCGCCGGTGTGCTCCTCGAGTGAGGCGGCGATGGCGGTGACATCGCCGAGCGTGGCGCTCATGAGCATAAACTGCGTATGGGGCAGAGTGAGCAGCGGCACCTGCCAGGCCCAGCCGCGGTCGGGGTCTGCAAAGTAGTGGAACTCGTCCATGGCGACGCAGCCAACATCGGCGTCCTCGCCCTCGCGCAGTGCGTCGTTGGCAAGAATCTCGGCCGTGCAGCAGATGACGGGTGCCTTGGTGTTGATATGCGTGTCGCCGGTGATCATGCCGACGTTATCGCGGCCGAGCACCTGCACCAGGTCGAAAAACTTTTCGCTGACCAAGGCCTTGATGGGGGCCGTGTAATAGCAGCGCTTGCCCTGCGCCATGCCCATAAAGAGCATGCCCAGCGCGACGAGCGATTTGCCCGATCCGGTCGGTGTGCCCAAAATGACGTGATCGCCGGCTGCCAGGTCCATGAGGGCCTCTTCTTGGTGGTCCCACAGTTCAATGCCGCGGTCGCTCGTCCATTCAAAGAAGCGCTCGAAGGCCTGGTCGGGCGTGAGCCACGGTTCGGGCTCGCTGCTGTCCTCGGGCTCCCACCAGGTGGGGGAGAGCGCACCGAGCGAGCCGAATTCGGCTTCGGTTCCCGTGCCGCCCGAGAATGAACTGGCGGCTCCGGCACCGGAGACGGTGCTGGCGGCGATATCTGTCGTGGTCTGTGCCATGTGTTTGCTTTCTCTCGCGATTGTCCGCCAACTATTATGGCGTAGCGTCGCATCGATGCGTTCGCAGGCAAGAAAATGCAGGAAATGGGCGTTCTGCCCAGCCGTTTAGTGTAGTCGCTAGCCAAGTGAGTAGACTTTTTGCGATATTGCGAGCACATGACTTTTGCGCAAGGGCTCTACCTGCGTTTTTATGTTTCGCTATGCGGGCTGTGCCTGGCTATTGCAAAAAAGTCTACTCACTTAGGTTTGAGGGCCGTTCGCTGGCGCCAATTTGCGCTTGTTTGCCGACGCCGCGACCATCAGAAGCCCCTAGGACTCTTGCGGCAGGCGCTTCTTGCCTTTACGGGCGCGGTTTCTAAAGTTCTCGACGGCCTCTTCCATACCCAGAGGTACATAGGTGAGCTCATCGAGGTTTTCGGGCAGGTAGCAGGCAAGGCTTTGCTCCTGCGCGCGGCCCGCCGCGAGCTGTTCATCGCTGGGCTGCGCGCCGGGTGTGGCGCAAATGCCATAGACGACGGCACCCATCTCGCGCGTGCGGCATTCGTATTCGGTCTCGGGATGCTCGGGATGGTCGCGGCGGACGTCGTCGCTTACCCAAAGCGTGTCGTAGCCGGCCGCGGCAATCTGCCCCAGGGCGTAGTCGCGCAGCGGTTTGCTGTCGGTGCGCCGCGTGACGGTGGCGCCGGCTGCAAAGAGCGGGCGGTAGAGCATCAGATGGTCGACATGGACGAGCCGTTTTTTGGCGTACTTGGCCTTGGGCTGCGGCGTGGGAAAGTTGATGGTGATGGCATCGAGCTCGCCTGCGGCAAACAGCTGCGGCAGCGATGCGGCGCCTCGGGGCAGGACAAGTGCGTTGGACAGCTCCTGCTCGCAGATTTTCTGTGCGGCATAGGCGATGCAGATGGGCTCCTGGTCCATGCCGATAAAGAACGTGTTTGGCTCGCGGGCCGCGCGCTCTACAAGGTACGTTCCCTTGCCACAACCAAGATCCAGATGAAGGTGTTCGAAAGGCTTGCTGCCTGCGGGCGCACAGGCCTCGCGCCAATCTCCGGCATAGGCCTCGGGGTTCGTCTCAATCGCATCGGCGTAGCGCTCCAGGCGCTCCTCGAGTACAAAGTTCTTAGGCGTGCGAACGTGGACGGCTCCCATGAGGCTCCTTGGTCATAAGTATGGAACGCATGGCTGCACGTTCCGGTGATGGGTTAGAAGGGGGGCGATTTGCCCAAAAGATGCGGTGCGGCTCAGCGACGAGTCGCTGACGCCTATAGACGCTTGAGAATCACGTAACGGTTGAGCTCGCCGCTACGGCCGTCGGCGTGGAAACGCTCGAGCTCGCGCACGGGGACCTCGCCGCTTTTGTAGAACGTACGGACGCCGCGCACCAGGTCGGTGATCTGCTGATCGTCAAAGTGATGGCAATAGCGGTAGGCATGGCGGTCGTTTTGCCAGCCAATGAGGTGGTCGCCGGCTTCAAACTGCGCGGAATCGTAACCCTCAAACGGCGGGGTGAGTTCGGCGCGGGCTTCGGCTCGAACGGCCTTGCGCGCCATGCGCTCGTCGTTCATAAACTCCCAAAAGCTGATGGCGATGATGCCGCCCGGGCGCGTCTGACGCACCAAGGCGTCGAGCACGCGTACGCGGTACTCGCACGACGGCACGTGGTGCATAAAGCCAAAGCAGACCGAGATGTCGGCGAGCGGGGCGTCGAAAAGCACGTCGGGTGTCTCGGCGGGGTTGAGCTTCATGAGGGCGTCGAGCACATCGAGTTCCTGGAAGTGCAGGTTGGGAATGCGCAGGGCGTGGCCATGTGCATCGATGGCCAGGTCTTGGCACGAGTCGACACCATAGAACTCAAACGGGCAGCTGGCATCTGCCGAGGGGTTTGTGCCGTCGACGCCCTTGGCGGCAAGTGCGCCGCCGGCGGCAAAGTTCTCAAAGCGCATATTTCCGCAGGCAAGATCGAAGACGCGGACGGGATGCTCGATCGTGGCCACATCGAGCTGCTCGAGCGCGATGTCCATGGTGCGCACCCAGCCGGGCCACGGGGCCTGGCGCGTATCGGAAAAGGAGGCGGAGTGCTCGCGATAGAACGTATTGTTGAGCTGGATGAGCGATGAGGCGAAATCGCGGTTCACGGCGCGGAACTCCCTCCGTTGGCGGTGCGGAATAAACAGTACGACCATACTACCGTTAACGCCGCAACGGGGACAACCGAGCCGTGGGTCATTGCTTTGTTTGGACACATTTCCGCAGCTCATATGCACCCGCAACCGCCGGTTGTCAAAAATCTCACTAGAATAGGTGGCATGATTTTGGCGGTGGCGGATAGATTTTTAACTGTGCAAGGCGCCTTAAGAACAAAAACGGTCCGGCGGCACGGCTGGCATCGCATAGGAGGAACCATGAATGTAGAAACTGCGCAGCGGCTCGCCGACCTTCGCCGCAGCAAGGGTTTTAGCCAAGAAGGGCTGGCGCGAAAGCTGGGACTGTCGCGCCAGGCGGTCAGTAAATGGGAGCGCGCGGAGAGCTCGCCCGATACCGAGAACCTGATCTCGCTCGCCAAGCTCTATGGTGTGAGTCTGGACGAGCTGCTCAATCCGAGCGACGAGATCGAGGACGATATCGAGTTTGAGAATGAGGACCGCGCCCGCCAGCGCGAGGCCGAGGCGGCGGAGCGAGCCCGTACCCACGAGGCGGCGGCACGCGCTACCGAGGCCGCAACGCAGGCGAGTGATGCCGCGGCTAAGGCGGCGCAGGCTGCAAGCTGGAGCGCGCAGGTGGCTAACGCCGCGACGGCGCAAGCGACGAACGCCGGTGCGGTCAATCCGACTCCGGTGAAAGGTCCGTTCCAGTCGTTTCCGTATTGGGCCGTGTGCTGGCTGCTGTTCTTTTTGCTGATGTTCCTGTTTGGTGCCGGCCCCTTTGCCGCACTGATCTTCTTTACGATTCCTATCTATCACTGGGTGGCGCGTGCGCTCGATGGTGATTGGGCACGCGGGGATATTCAGGTTGGTTCGGCGTCGGTGGCGGTCAAGGCCCAGGGGAAGGATACTTCTGCGGAACCTGATGCTGACGTGGCTACCGCGGTCACCGCTGAGCCATGTGCCAAAGAGGGTGACGAATGATGAAGCTTTCGCATGAATCCAAGCTGCGCCTGGGCGTCGGCATCGGAGCGTTTGTGCTCATCATCGGGCTTGTCTTCGGCATTTCGCGGACATTGATTCCCTTCGATGGACTGTGGGACCTCGACGATATTGCATCTGGCTTGTCTGGTATGGGCGATGTGGATGACGAGGATGATCTTTTGGATGGCGGTAACTATTCTGCTCGGCCTCAGCAGCTTTCGAGCGAAACCTTTGATGCCGACGCGTTCACATCGCTCGACTTGGACGTGACGTCGGGCACGGTCAAGGTCAAACTCGTCTCCGGCGGGCCAGCGCGCGTAATTGAAAGCGGTCGCGTGGCAACGGGGACTGTTGCCTTCGATGCGGCAACCCAGAACCTGGCCGAAATCAAGGGCTCTACGCTCAAGATTCGCCAGTTCGATTGCGATGACGAGCGCGCCATTGACCGAACGGTTACCGTCGAACTGCCGCGCGAAGTTGCCGATAACATGGTGGGCATTACAGCGAATGTAGGATCGGGTGATCTGACGGTCGCGGGCATTGCGTGTCATGACCTCAACCTGACTCTGGACTCGGGAGACGTTGAGTTTACGGGCACCGTGACCGATACCCTGAATGCCGAGGTCGGTTCGGGCGATGTGACGTTCGAGCTCTACCAGGCCCCCGCGAAGTCGATGGACGTAAGCGTGGACTCGGGCGATGTGGAGATAACGGTTCCGAACTCTACGGGCTTTAAGGCGAGCCTCACCGTGGGCAGCGGCGACTTCGAGAGCGATTTCCTTCCGCTTGGCTACGATGGCGAGACCATATTGAATTCTGAATTCGACAATGGCGATAAGTCCGCCACGTATCGTTTCGAGATCGGCTCGGGCGACGTGTCGTTTGATTCGGAGTGATGACTGCGGTCTGGTTCGCAAGCATAGATGCTTAGACGCGCTGTTTGATGAAGGCGCCGAAGCCGAGATTGGCTCCGGCGCCTTTGCCTTTACAATGGGGGCATGGAACAGATTATCTTGAACATACTCGAGGCCCTGCGTCGCGGCGAGACCGTGGACGACAAAGCGCTCGTCAAACTGATACATGCCGAGGCGCGCCGTGAGGGTGCCGACAAACGCGATTTGGCCAAGCGCCGTCTGCTGCCGTTCTACCAGCGGGTAAAACGTGAGGAGCCGGCTCGTTGGGCTGGGTGGAATGTCGATGCCGAGCTGGAACGTCGACTGCTGCAGGCGCTGCGCATGAAGCCGCGCCGAACGGCCTCAGGCGTGGCGACCGTTACCGTCATCACCAAGCCGTGGCCGTGCTCGGGCGATTGCCTGTTTTGTCCCAATGATCTGCGCATGCCCAAGAGCTATCTGCACGCCGAGCCGGCATGCGCCCGTGCGGAGCAAAATTGCTTCGACCCGTATCTGCAGGTGAGCGCTCGTCTGACCGCGCTTTCGCAGATGGGGCATGCGACCGACAAGATAGAGCTCATCGTGCTCGGTGGTACCTGGAGCGACTATCCGCAAGGGTATCAGACGTGGTTTATGTCGGAACTTTTCCGTGCGCTCAATGACGATGCCGTCGCCGGCGTGGCGGCCAACCCCATGTTGGCGCGTCCGGGCATCAGCCGTGCCGAGGCGGGGCGTCTGCTCGATGACGCTCCCGCCGATGCCCTGCCGCCGGTGGTAGCAGAGCGTCGCGAGCGCTATCGGGCCGCCGGCATTGCGACAGACGAGGTCGAGCTTGCTGCCGGCGTTGCCGACGAGCAGGGACGTGTGGATGCTGCCGTGGGCGGCTATAACCGTGCGGTGCGTCGTCTGTACGGCCCCGGTACGCCGTGGGGCGAGGTCACCGAGTGGCAGACGGCAACGATGGAGGAGCTCGAGCGTCAGCAGCGCATTAACGAGACGGCGAAGCATCGCGTGGTGGGGCTCGTTATCGAGACGCGCCCCGATGCCGTAACGCCGCAGGCCCTCACGCTCATCCGCCGCCTGGGTTGCACCAAGATACAGATGGGCATCCAAAGCCTTGACCAGCACCTGCTCGATATCAACGAGCGCCGCATTTCGGTGGCGCAGATCGAGCGGGCGTTTTCGCTCGCGCGCCTGTTTGGCTTTAAGATCCACGCGCACTTTATGCTCAACTTGTTGGGTGCTACGCCTGAGGGGGACAAGCGTGACTACGAGCGCTTTATGACCGAGGGCGCCTTTATGCCCGACGAGGTCAAGGTCTACCCGTGCGCGCTCATCGAGGGCTCGCATCTGGTGGGCTGTTACGAGCGTGGCGAGTGGCGCCCCTATACCGAGGAAGAACTGCTCGACGTGTTGGCCGATGACATCGTGGTGACGCCGGCGTTCTGCCGCATCAGCCGCATGATTCGCGACTTTAGTTCCGATGACATCATGGTGGGCAACAAGAAGCCCAACCTGCGTCAGCTCGTCGAGAACCGCCTGGCTGCTCGGGGTGACGGTGCGACGGTGCGTGAGATCCGCTATCGCGAGATTAGCACGGCGGGCGCCGACCTAGGCGAGTTGACCCTTGACGAGGGCGTGGCGTACGAGACGCCGGTGACGCACGAGCGCTTTTTGCAGTGGGTGACGCCGCAGGGCAAAATCGCGGGTTTTTTGCGCCTGTCGCTGCCCGATCGCGCGTTTGTTGCCGCGCATGCGGACGAGTTGCCGGCGGCGCCGGACGAGGCGATGATTCGCGAGGTGCACGTGTACGGCATGGCGGCGCGCATGGGAGATCAAGGCCAGGCGGCTCAGCATCATGGACTGGGGCGGTCGCTGGTGGAGCGTGCGTGCCAGATGGCGCGGGACGCGGGCTATGCGCGCATCAACGTGATCAGCGCGATCGGCACGCGTGAGTACTATCGTCATTTGGGTTTTTACGACCATGGCCTTTATCTGCAAAAGGAGCTCTAGATGAACAAGCCGAATGTTTCTGCCGGCGTCGTTGCCGGCGTTGCTCTGGGAGCCGCGGCGCTTGGTGCGGCCGCTGTCGCTGTTCGTGCTGCCTGTCTGCAGGTCGCGAGGACCCGCAATGGGCTGGCACGTGTGAAGCGCGTGCACGATGAGGGCGGCGACGAAGTTCGCGTATTGGTGCAAGGCGGCGTCTACCAAAGCGCGAGCTATGTTGGCGATTGTTGGGCGGAGCCAGTCTTTGCGTACTATCGTGCATTTGACGATGTGTTTGAGGCCGAGGACGCAATGCGTGATGCTTACGGGCATGGTATCGACCGTATGCTCATGCTGGGCGGCGGCGGGTTTGCCTATCCCAAGTTTGCGCTGATGTCGCACGAGGGCCTGCGCATGGACGTCATCGAGTATGACGGAGAGATAACGCGCTTGGCGCGCCGTTGGTTCTATCTGGATGAACTGGAGCACGCGGTGGGCGATCGCCTGCGGGTGATTACCGCTGAGGCTCGCTCGTATCTGGGTGTGACGAGCGTGGGCCATCGTCGCTACGACGTGGTCGTGAGCGATTGCTTTGGCGGTGCCGAGCCCGTGCGCGAGCTGGCGACCGTTGAGGCGCTGCGCCTGGTGCGGGGCAGCCTGAACCCCGGGGGTATCTACGTGGCCAATATCGTGAGCGCAAACGAGGGGAGCGATGTGACGTTCCTTCGCGACTGCGCTGCCGCGGCACTCGAGGTATTCGTCCACGCCTGGGTGGTCCCATGTGGCGATGCGAAGTTCAGCGGCGAGGAAAACTACCTGCTCATCGCCAGCGACGGCGACTACGCCTTTGCCGAAGCCGTGCCCTTCGACACCGACTTCCTCGGCACCGTCCTTCACGACAAGTAAGTCTCCCCGTCCCAAAAAAGACTGGTCTTAGGCGTGGTCGCGCCAGCCGAGAACGCGCTGCTTCATACCCTCGATGTCGAGCACGCCTTCGGCAAAGCCCTTGCGCACGAGCTCTTCGGGAACAAACTCGTCGTAGCGGTCAAAGTAAGGCACCTCGCCAGGATAGACGAGCTCGATGGGATCGAAGTCCTTCTCGGCCTCGGCGGCGAGCACCTCAAAGAACGTCTCCTCATCGGCCTTCATCTTAAACTGCATAAAGTACGGGCGTGACGGATCGAGCCCGCGAAGGCCCAGCTCCGCGGCACATTTAATCTTGAGCATGCGCTCGAGCGCCAAAAAGGCGTAGCTGCCCAGCCAGGGGAAGAGCACCCAGGTATCGCCGCCCAGGTTAATGAGCGGCTTGGTTCCCGCCCCCGAAATCTCGGCCGTATGACGAGCCTGCGCCAAGCGGGCCCGTGCGTTACCCATAAGGTACGGATATGTCGCGTGCTCGTTGAGCGCCTTGCGCATGCGCTCGAGCACATGCGTGTTAATGTCGCCGGGGCAGTCGCCAAAGTAGGCCGGCACCCGGCCCTTGACCTGCGTGGCAAAGACAGTGTGGCGCTTCCAGTCCACTTCCTCGACAATCCAGCAGTGTCCGGCGATGGCGATGCGCTCACCGGGCGGGGGCGGATTAACGATCGTGCCCAGCTCAGCCGATTCGCTACGAACGGTGAACTCCTCGTTTTCCTGGAACACGGCGTAGAACTTAAAGTTGTTGATGATGCGCTCGCCCGCGAGACCCACGATGAGCCCGCCACCTTCGGTGACCTGGATATGGTCGATCTTAATGAGGTGACGTAGCAGCACACGGTAATCGTCTGCCGAGACACGGTGGAAATAGCTGAGCGTGAGCACGCGCTGGGCAAGTTCGGCCGGCGTGAGCTCGCCGGTGCTGGCGAGGGTCGACATAGTCTGGTGATAGAGCAGGCTGTAGGGGAGACGATCGAGCTCGGGTGGCTCGACCCACTTTTCCTCGCGATAGAGTTGTACGAGCGCGATACCCTGCAGGAGCTTCCAGGGAATGGTTTCGGGCATCATCGTGCGCGGCTCGGGCTCTTCCTCGCGCATGACAAACCACATCTCGGGCGGAAGATCGCGACGGCCTGTGCGCCCCATGCGCTGCAAAAAGGAGCTGACGGTAAACGGCGCGTCAATCTGGAAGGCGCGCTCCAGGCGGCCGATATCGATACCGAGCTCCAACGTAGAGGTGGTGACGGTTGTCTGCGTCTGCTCCTCGTCGCGCATGAGCTCCTCGGCCGTCTCGCGTAGCGATGCCGAAAGATTGCCGTGATGGATGAGAAAACGGTCGGGCTCGTGCCGGCTCTCGCAGTAGCTGCGCAGCATGGAGCACACGGCCTCTGCCTCCTCGCGCGAGTTGGCAAAGACCAGGCATTTGCGGCCGCGCGTATGCTCAAAGATATAGCCCATGCCGGGGTCGGCGTTGTCGGGCGCCGTGTCGGTGGGGTTGAGAAGCGCCTGCTCGGTCGCTCGTGGGATGTCGACTTCGCCCTCGGGGGCCGAGGAAGTGCGACGGTCTTTGGGAGCGGCCTTGTCCCGCGCCTGCTCACGACGTTGACGGTGTTCTTCCTGTGTAAGCTGTCCGCTGTGGCACATGTCTTGTCCGGATGCGGGCAGCGCCGCGGGCGCCGCCGTCTCAATACGCTCGCAAGCAAGCACCTCGGCTTCTTGTGGACCTGTGCCTACGAATCCTCGTTGCTGAGCCTGGGGGCCCGAGTTGTAGAAGTGCTCCATGGAGATGCGCCACACGCGGCGCGGTTCCTCAAAGCGGGGGATAACGCAGTCGCGCCCCGTTCCCTTCGAGAGAAAAGCGCCCGTGCGCTCGGGGTCGCCGATGGTGGCCGAAAGGCCAATGCGTCGGGGCTGTACGCCGGCCATGCGCGAGAGTCGCTCGATAAGGCAGAGCGTCTGCCCGCCACGGTCGCCGCGCATGAGCGAGTGGACCTCATCGATGACCACATAGCGTAGGTCGCAGAACATGCGCGGGATCGCCATGTGCTTATGGATTAAGAGCGCCTCGAGCGACTCGGGCGTAATCTGCAAGATGCCGCTTGGCTTTTTGATGAGCTTGGCCTTGTGCGACTGCGAGACATCGCCATGCCAGTGCCAGACGGGGATGTCGGCTTCTTCGCACAGGTCATTGAGACGGACGAACTGATCATTGATGAGCGCTTTGAGGGGGCCGATGTAGAGGGCGCCCACGCTCGCGGGCGGGTTCTCCCAAAATTCGGTCAGGATGGGAAAGAAGGCTGCCTCGGTTTTGCCGGAAGCCGTGGATGCCGTCAGGAGCACATTATCTTGCGTGTTAAAGATGGCATCAGCTGCCGCAACCTGGATAGAGCGCAAGCTCTCCCAATCGTGGGAGTAGATGAAGTCTTGGATAAACGGGGCGTAGCGGTCAAAGGCGTTCACGAGGCCTCCTTTCAAAAGCGAATCTCTCAACGCGGCGGGCAGTGGCTTGCTGCATTACTGCTTCAACGTTTGCCCAGATAGAGCCTGCCAAAATAAACCTGTCCCTTTTTGGCAGGTTAGATGGTGAACTCGGCGAAATTGCGGTCGCCGACTGCGGTATCGGTGTCGCCTGTTGCGGTTGCCGGCGCTAGCGTGTCGCCACCGACGCTTTGCAGCAGCTCGGCTACGTTGGCGTCGGGGTTCTGGCATAGGATGTCGAGCAGCTCGATAAAGTCACGAATGACTTCACGCGGCGTCAGATGCGTGTCGGCTCCCACACGACCGAACTCGATCTTGAGGAAGTCCACTAAGTCGTTTTCGGTAAGCGTGGGCGTCCAGCCAAAGTAGCCGGCGTGAATTTGCATGAGTTTTTCGATCAGCACCAGCAACTCCTCGTAGGTGAGTGGCTGCAGGCGGATGATGGGTGCGAGCATGTCTTTGAGATCATCGCGCGCAAAGCGACCCTGAGCGAGTCGGCTACGCAGAGCCTCGTAGGAGAACACGCCGCGGCGACGGTCCTCGATGGAGGTTGGCGTGCCGCCCATGATCATGCCCAGGTACTGCGCCTTGCCCTGGAGCGTGTCGTTGTACATGGTCAGGATCTTCTCGTAGTTGTACTGGCGCGTGATGGCGTTGGGAATCTTATACAGATTCACGAGCTCGTCGATGAGCACCAGCATGCCCTTGTAGCCGCTGCAAACCAAAAAACGCGCGATGAGTTTGACGTAGTCGTACCAGTCGTCATCGCTGATGATGGTTGAGGAGCCCAGTTCGGCGCGAGCCTCGCTCTTGGTGCGGTATTCGCCGCGGATCCATTTGGTCACGCGGCTCATGGCCTCTTCGTCGCCCTCGGATACGGCCGCGCGGTAGCGGCGGAGCATGCGGGCGAAGTCGAAGCCGTGGACCATTTCCTCGAGCGGGGCCAGTTGGGCGTTGACGGCGGACTCATCGGCATCGGCGCACGAGGCGACCCAACGATCAAGGATTAGGTTGAGCGCGCCTCCCTCGGGGCGCGTTTTAGTTGATATGTTGCGGATGAGCTCTCGATAGGTGGCAAGGCCCTGCCCCTGGCCGCCCTGTAGGCGACGCTCGGGGGATAGGTCGGCATCGGCGACGACGAACCCCTCGCCCATGGCGTGCGTGCGGATGGTCTGGAGCAAAAAGCTCTTGCCGGCGCCGTAACGGCCGACCAGAAAGCGGAAGCTCGCACCACCGTCAGCGATGAGGCTCAGATCGGTGAGCAGGGCGCGGATCTCGACCTCGCGCCCTACGGTGATGTAGGGAAGGCCGATACGCGGGACCACGCCACCCTTGAGCGAGTTGAGAATGACAGCGGCGACGCGCTTGGGCACGCGGGGTGCTGCGGATGCGGTATCACTCATGGTCTAGGTATCCTCTCACGTCTGCTACGTAGTCCTCGATAATCTGCGGTCCTGCCGCGCCAAATTCAATTACGGTGTCGCCAACCAGGTCAAAGAGTGCTTCGTTGATGGTGTCGACGAGCATGTCCTCGCTCTTGCCCGACTGTGCCACTGCCGATGCCGTCTGTGCCGTGTTCTGCTCGAGCAGCGCGCGGAGATAGGCGTCTGCGGCGGGCGCGAGTTCGTTCGTGGCGTCAGCGGGCGCAGCAGCTGCGAACGCGGGCGTCGGCGCGAGAAGCGGTGCCACGACACCAAACTGTTCGGTGGATATGGTCGGCTCGTCGGACTCGTCCTGCCCTGCAGCCGCCGCGACCGCCTCGACCGTCGCGTCGGCTACGGGCTCGGCTTCCGGTTGCCCTGAGTCCGCTGCCTCGGCTTCTGCGGACGCGCCGTCCTCGCGTTCCTCGTCGATCAAAAGCGCTTCGCGCGTTTGTGCGGCAGCGCTCCGAATGTGCCCCAGCTGGCTCAAATCGATATCGATCTTGACGGGCTGGTGTGCGGCGTCCCACGAAAGCCATGTCACAATCTCGTCATCGATAATCTTGGCCAGATATTTGGGGACCTTTTCTTCCTTAAGGGGATGGGCGGGGTCCAGCGCCAGGCGCAAGCGTTGGTCGCAGGCGCGCATCATTTCACCGAGCTTGCTGCTCTTTTGCCTACTACCGTGGATACGCATGCATTCCCAAAAGCCGTTTTGGCAACGGTAGATATGGATAGGATCCAGGCGGTATTCGCAGTCCTCGTGGCGCTCGGGCGCAAAGAATACGGCCGAGGCAAACATGGTGTAGGGCATGGCCGTCTCCTCCCCAAATAAACTCGCCACGATGCCGGTCTTTCGGTGCGTGTCATAGTAGCGCACCATGCGGACATACACGGCGCATGCCACGTGGCGCAGATCGCGGTGGTGGCTGCGGTCGAGCCGCGAGTTACTTAGGTTGTACGTGGAGAGGGCGTTGATGGCGGCCATGAGTCGCTCCTCACGCACCTCATCGGGCGGAAGGGGGAGCGTGGGCTCGGAGGTTTTGCGACGCTTAGGGGTCTGGCCGGACGGTGCCGGTGCCGGTACAAGGTCTCGTGCCGCGCGCCGCAGCTCGATAAGGGCGTTATCGAATATGACGGTTTTAGAGTCACGAAGCAGCTTGGGGTCGAGCCCGTGGAACACGGCGTAATCTTGCAGCCACACGCGCGCAAACCGGTCGATGCCGGGCTCGAAGGCGCGATAGACATCCCAAAAAGCCTTGATCTTGTTAAAACCATCGAGTGGATTATCTACGCCAATGCCGCAGATCAGCTCATAGAGATACAGAAAGGCAAAGGACGTAGACGTTTCCTCGACGGTTCCGCGGCGCACTTGGGCACGCCAGGTAAAGTAGCCGCGCAGCTGCCGGTCGCTCATGGCGTTGTAGGTGGGAAAGTACGACTTAAAGGTGCCGTTGTAGGGACAGTCGTCCTCAAAGTCGGCCATCAGCAGGCCCTGGCGGTAAAAAAGCTCGGCTTCCGAAAGCCAGCGGCCCGCACCGCCCTTGGGGTCATCCTGCCAGCGCGATATCTCGCGCATTTTACGGTACTGGTCGGGGAGGAAGTTCTGCATCTGTCGGCCGGTTTTGAGAATCGGCTCGTCTGCGTAGATTTCGTTTGAGAAGCGGGCGGACTGATGGGTCCGGGCCTCGGCCATAATGCGCTCGATGAGCATCTTGATGTCCTGGTCGGCCACCGCTCCTCCTCTCGAACGCAGCTACGGTGACCTCATATCATAGCACAGCATCAAACAGATGTTCGAGATACCGCTGCGTTGATAGATTTAGAACAGGAGGGCGTATATGACGGCGATGACGACGGAGGGAAGCATATTGGCCGTGCGGAAGGTCTGAGGACGGATGAGGTTGACGCCGACGCAGAAGATGAGCATGGAGCCTACGAGCGAAAGGCTGTTGAGGGCAGCTGTGGTCATGATGGGGGAGAGCGCGCCGGCAAACAACGTGATCGTCCCCTGGAACACGGCGACGGGCAGGGCGGAGAAGATACAGCCGCGGCCAAGCGAGGCCGTCATGGTGCAGACGATGATGCAGTCCAGTGCGCCCTTGAGGGCAAGCGTTGACCAGTCGCCGAGCAGGCCGTCCTGGATCGATCCCACAATGGCCATGGCGCCGATGCACACGGTGAGTGAAGTCGAGACAAAAGCGTTGGTGAACTCGTTATCGCCCTCACTGTCAGTCTTGCGCTTGAGCCATTCGCCAAGGTTCTCGATGGCGGCTTCCAAGTTGACGGCCTCGCCGATGAGCGAGCCGAGGGCGAACGAGACAATGAGCATGGTGGTACCAGTGGTCGCCAGCGCCTCCCCATCGATAAGGAGCATCTTTTGCATGGTGCCGCCAAGGCCGATAAACAGGACGCACAGCCCCGACGCTTTCATGAGCGTGTCTTGGATACGCGGTGTGATAAAGCGACCGCCCGCTAATCCCAAAAGACCGCCCGCAACTAAAAGGACAACGTTGATGATTGTTCCCAAGCCCGGCATGAGCCCTCCTGTATTGATGCCAACGTGGCAATCGTAGCAGAATGGAATGCGAGACACATCGCGACTCATCTAATACGTTATATAAGTGGTATTAGCAACGACGCGCAGTATTTAAGCCTCAGGTGGTTGTCGGGACATAGGGATAGTAGTCAAAGCGCAGTGTCATAAGCCGCTGTGGGGATTCAATAGCCGCGGCGATGATATTGGCATCGCGGGTACGATCAAACCCTTCGAGTTCGATCTGATACGAGACGTCTTGCATAATGTCCAGACGTCGCCAGGCTAGGAGTGTGTCGCCATCGAATTCCAAGGTCTTGCCTCCGTCTGGGGCAACGGCGTATAGGCGCAATTTAGCGGTGGTTGCAGGGTCGACAACCGTGACCTTTTTAATTTCGTTTCGAGTATTCTTGGCGCCCAACAAGGTGAGCAGTGTTGGGGCCACGACCTCGCCCGATGGCAAAAAGACGACTTCGATGGATTCAGGAAATGCGATGATGGCCGACTTGCGGACGGGCTGATTGGCGGCGGCAACTTCGATGCTTGCAGCGTCGATGACCTCCGTGTGGTCGAGCGCGGCAAACACGCAGCAGTTACCTTCATCGATCTCCTGAGGATCAGCAAGCCCCAGACTGTCCGCGAGCTCGGGATCGTTTGGACCGGTAGCGGGCTCATTCGGTGCTTCGAAAGAAGCTGGGACGCTGTTTGTCGGCGACGGCGTGTCGCCCGCACCTGCTTCTTTGTCCGTGCTCTCTTCTTGTATGGTTGCGTTGATGGGTTCGTCGTTTGAGGGGAGCGTCTTGGCGTCAAGCGCGGAGGGGACAATCCCGACGGCTCCGGATCCGTTCCACTCCATCTCGAGAAGCGCCGGGTCGGCAAGAATGCGTTGCCTGCCTAGCGTGTGGGTATCGATCGCAATAGGGCCTGCCTCCGTCCCGCGCGTAAGGCTGAGTGATCCGGCCGGCTTCTCGAAATGAGCGTCTGTGTCTTTGGTGCTGACGGCGTAGAACAGCAGGGATGCTTCTCCCGCCGCGATGGCATCGGTGCCGGCTTTGGTCAGCCGCAACGATGCCGTGAATGAGAGGGTGGGCTGCACATCGTCTGCATTCGCGGCGGCGCAGCCCAGACATATACCGCCTCCTTTCTCAAAAAACGCACCGTCGAAGGCGACCTTCGCTCCGTTCGCCGAGTCATCGACCGAAGCGATGTCGATGCGCAGCTCTAAATTGCATGGATCGCCATCTGCATCGAGCACAACCGAGCGCCATGTGCAGACAGCGCACCCCGCCTGGGAGCCGTTTGCCTTGTTCGAACGCTTGATATCCACGACTATCGAGCCGTCCGTATTACGACGAAGGCATCCCGAGGTTGAGATTGCGGCCTGTGCGAACGAAAAACGCTTGCACGCAATGGCGCTCGACGGATTTGGTGCGGAGCTTAGGGCTGCTGGTAAGGAGTCTGCCATGACGGGAGTCGCCCAAGCGGCGACAGGCGTTCCGGTTGCGAGCGCGCCGCAGAGTGCGACGACGGGCAAAAGGTT
Source organism: uncultured Collinsella sp. (assembly GCA_900546475.1). GTDB lineage: Bacteria > Actinomycetota > Coriobacteriia > Coriobacteriales > Coriobacteriaceae > Collinsella. The sequence continues at coordinate 25,603 of URDI01000011.1, read as the reverse complement.
CTTCGATGCCATGGGGTCTCCTTAGCTAATTTAGTGCGGCCTGTCCGTGTTTCGTTTCTGGCTGCGTTTGATGTGCAGACCGAGGCCGGCGGTCCCCGCGCCTGCTGCTGTGGCACCTACTGCCAAGAGCCATCGTCTGTCGCCTGTCTGCGCCAACGGTTCCTCGCGGTCGCCGCGGTCGAGTTCCGAGAGATCGACCGTCACTTGCGTGGCGGCCTGTACCTGTTCTTGCTGGGCAAAGGCCATGGCTGGCCCAAACGCTAGGATGCTGACGGTGGCGGCCAGGGCGATAGCCTTATGCCGTGTGCGCACCGGGCTCGACCGTCCAGGTGATCGTTGCAACCTGATCGCCTTCGCCGGTTACGCGGAAGATGTCGCGCGTGACGCGGGCGACGTTTCCGCTTGTCTTGAGCTTAATTTTGTCCGTGCCGCCGGCAATGCCCTGGTAGCCCATGTCAAAGGCTGCATTCTTGGAAAGATCGAGGCCCGTCTCCTGCATTGCGGCGCTGGCGTTCTGGAGTGCGCCGTCGGGGCCGACCTTAAAGTCGATGGAATTCTGCGCGGTTCCGGCCTTGGCGTCGGCGGCAATGGTCCAGGTGTTCATGGCGTCGATCTTCATGTTGGTGACATGGATGCCGTAGGCCGAATGATTGTCGATGGTGGTCGCGTCTTCTGAGGGGCCCTGAAGCGTGCCGTCGGCCTTGGCGACGAAGGGAATAACCGTCGGAACTTTGAACTCTACGTTGTCGATCTCGGTCCTGACCATTACTTTCGTGGTTCCAACGCGCCCGGCTGCCAGAGCTGGCGTCGGGGCGGCGCCCATTGCGAGCGCGAGCGCGAGCCCTGCGCCCACGACGAGCGCTCTGGCTCCGTTCATGTTCCTGGTGATGTCCATGGTCGTTCCTTTCTATTCGCCGCGGGCCGTCCCCGCGATGATTGGACGAATGCTGGTGAATTGCGTGCGGTGCCGCGTCGGCCGAAAAAGCTAGTTCTCGGCTTGCTCAACCCGTACCCTGACACGTGTCGGATTGCCGTGGCTGTCGAGGGTCTTGGCATCGAGTGCCTGGATCTCGATGTATGCCTCGCCTTCTTTGATGTCGCCGGCGGGGCACGTCTCGATTGTCTTGCCGGTCTCGACCACACCGGATTCGTACATGGTCTCGTCGTTTTGGATGACGCGGAATCGCTGGGGAAATTTATTGTCTTGGACGTTTTGCACGTTGACGCGCAGCTTGCCGTCCTCCTGCAGCTGAGCGATCGGTGCGACCGAAATCGTCATCATGTTGTCGCGGACGATGGCATCGAGCTCATCTTGGATTTCTTGTCGCGATTTACCCTCTGCCGTCGTGACTGAGGCGCCCGCTTCGGGCACGGGCTGCGACTGCCAGGCGTATAGCCCTACGGCGATGAGGGCGCAGACGATAGCCAGACAGACAACGACGAGTTTCTTGCGACGCCCCAGTCCTGCGAGGCGGGGCGGCTTCTTCGCACTCATGCGGCGTCCTTGGTGGTGTAGACACGTGCGAACGTGGACGGGTCCGCTCCAAAGAGCATGTGAAGCATCAGGCGGCGCGAGTAGATGAGCTCGTCAAAGTCGTGAGGGAGCTCGATGTCGTGGATACGCGCGATGTGGTGGGCGAGCGCCGAGAACGACTCGGGGTCGCAGATAACATCGGTGGTGACGTGGTAGACCGCCGTATCGGGGAACGCCTCTTCGTCGAAAGGCAGGAGATAGGGATCGTCGTCGACCTCGATGGCGACGCCGTACTGGGGCCAGTAATATGCCATGGGAACCTCCCTGCTTCTGGGGCCAAAACTTCTATCGGTTTTGGCTGTCGACGCCGACCGTATCAGCCGCTACTTGACCAATTTCTGACCAAATGCTTGACGGATTGACATCTCCGCAGGTAAAAGGTGGAAAAAATTACTTCAACTTTTTTCGAGCGACAATCGAGCGGTCGGCGACGGCGGGGCGATATGTGTCAAAAGCATCGTCTGCCGAGGAAGCCTTGCCGTTCGCCGAATTGCACAAACGTAAAAATCGCCAATTATGGAGACGGTCTCGAACACGTCGACGAAACGATGCGGTAACATCTCCCTGCAAACACTGTAGTTAGCTAAAGGGGGAGTTCGCGTGTCTGCAACCATCAAACCCTTCACCGATGAGTTCGAAGAGTATGGCCGCGATGAATCTCGTGCATCGGGCGAAGCATCGAGCATCTCGTTTCCGACAACGGAAGACGAGGTCCGTGCCATTTTGGAAACGCTCCATGCCGAGCGTGTCCCGGTAACGGTTCAGGGCGCCCGAACCGGCCTTGCCGCCGGTGCCGTGCCCCACGGTGGGCATATCCTCAATACTTCCCGTATGAATCGCTACTTGGGCCTTCACCGCGATGAACAAGGCCAATTTCTGCTGCGCGTGGAGCCGGGCGTTGTGCTCTCGGAGCTGCGTAAGCAGCTGAGCAAGAAGGTACTGCCGACCGCTGGTTGGGACCAGGCATCGCTTGAGGCCTACGAGGAGTTCCAAGAGTCCCCCGAGCAGTTCTTTCCCACCGATCCCACCGAGGCATCTGCCTGTCTGGGTGGCATGGCGGCATGCAACGCCTCCGGCGCCCGCAGCTATGCTTACGGCCCCATGCGCCCACATATCACGGGACTCCACGTCGCACTGGCTGATGGCGATTTGCTTGAGCTTCAGCGCGGCGAGGCTTTTACCCAGGGCCGCCACCTGTCGCTCGTGACGGCAGCGGGCCGTACGCTCGAGCTCGATCTTCCCGGCTATACCATGCCCGAGACAAAAAATGCCTCAGGCTATTTTGTTGCGGACGATATGGACGCCATCGATCTTTTTATCGGTGCGTGCGGCACGCTCGGCGTCATTACCGAGCTCGAGATCGCCCTGCAGGCGGCACCTTCGGTCGTATGGGGTGTGAGTTGCTTTTTCGATAGCGAAGACAAGGCCGTGTCCTTTACCGATTCCGTGCGTCCCGTGCTGTCCCATGCCGCCGCTATTGAGTATTTCGATGCTGGCGCCCTGGATATCCTGCGTCGCCAGCGCGAGCAGTCGACAGCGTTTGCCTCGCTGCCGGCGCTCGACGACGAGGCAAAGGTCTGTGTCTACGTGGAGCTCGACTGCGATGACGAGGCGCAGGCGACCGAGGAGCTGTACCACCTTGGATGGGTGCTGGAGTTTGCGGGCGGCCGCGACGATGCGACATGGGTCGCCCGCACCGAAGTCGATCGCGAGTGCCAGCGGTTCTTCCGCCACGCGGTGCCCGAGAGCGTCAACATGCTCATTGACGAGCGTCGCCGCACCGACCCCACCATTACCAAGCTGGGATCGGATATGTCGGTGCCCAATGCACGCCTTGCCGATGTCATGGCCCTCTATCGCCGCACGCTGGCCGAAAGCGGGCTTGAGTCTGCTGCCTGGGGACACATCGGGAACAACCATCTGCATGTGAACATCCTGCCGCGCGATGCGCAAGACTACCGTCGTGGTGGAGAGCTCTTTGCCCAGTGGGCTTCCGAGGTCACGGCCATGGGCGGTGCCGTTTCTGCCGAACACGGCGTCGGCAAGATCAAGGCGGGCTTCTTGGAGACGATGTACGGCCACGAGGCCATGGTCGAGTCGGCGCGCCTCAAACTCCAGCTCGATCCTGCCGGCCAGTTGGGTCGCGGCAACCTGTTTACGGAGAAGCTCTTGGATGAACTCGTCCAGAAAGGGGGCGCGTGAAGATGAGTGATTTCCATATGGTGGTGTGCGTCAAGGCGGTGCCCGGAAGCACCGAGGTCAAGATGGACCCCAAGACCAATACTATCGTGCGTGATGGCAAGCAGGCGGTCATTAATCCCTTCGATGCAAGTGCCCTCGAATGTGCGCTAGCGCTGAAGGACGACTTTATCGGCTTTGGCATGGACGTGCGTGTGACGGTGGTGTCGATGGGCATCCCCGCGACCGAATCGCTGCTGCGCGACTGCATCGCCCGCGGTGCCGACGACGCGCTGCTGCTGACCGATCGCGCCTTTGCGGGCGCCGATACCCTAGCCACCACCTATGCCCTCAAATGCGGCATCGAGGCACTCGATGAGGACTTTGACCTGCTCATCTGCGGCAAGATGGCGGTGGACGGCGATACGGCCCAGATCGGCCCCGAGCTGGCCGGCGCCTTTGGGGTCCCCTGCGTGACCGACGTGAGCTGTGTGCAGAGCGCGGGATTTACGACGTGTGGCTCGCTGGCGCTCGTTCACGGCTGCGATGCCGGCGAGGAGACGGTGTACCTGGAGATGCCGTGTGCGATGACGACTGCCAAGGAGATTGGCCAGCTGCGCATGCCGAGTATTGCCGGTATTCGCGCGGCCGAGGATGCAGACGTGCGTGTGGCCAGCGCTGCCGACGTAAACGCCGATCCCTCGCGTTGCGGCCTTGCCGGATCACCGACGCAGGTCGTGCGCTCGTTTGTGCCCGACCGTGACCAAACGTGCGAGGCCGTCGAGGGAACGGCGTCCGAGCAGGCGGTAAAACTTGCCAAGATTATTGAGGGGATGGCATAGATGAGCGGGCTGATTATCGATAGCGAAGCCTGTATCGGCTGCGGTCGCTGCGTTCGCGCCTGCGCCTCGGGCGGCATTGTGGTGGAGGGTGAGCGCCCCAATCGCTGTGCCCGCGTAACCGACGGCTGTATCCTGTGCGGTGGGTGCGTCGACGCCTGCCCCGTCAACGCCATCTCGATTGAGCGCGACGAGGCCGCCGGCGCGGCAGACCTTGACGCATATCGAGACATCTGGATCTTCGTGCAGACTGACGAGCACGATGCCGTTGCATCCGTGGCCTTCGAGCTCATGGGCAAGGGGCGCGAGCTTGCCGATGCCCGCGGCTGCCGTCTGGTGGCACTGGTCGGCATGAGCCCCGAGGGCTCACTCGGGGACCTGGAGCATCTGATTTGCGCCGGTGCGGACGAAGTTCTGGTCTGTCGTGACGAGCGCCTGCGTCAGAACGACGCGGAGGTCTACGCCCGCTTGATCTGCGATTTGGTAGCCGAGCGCAAGCCCGAGGCCATTCTGTACGGCGCGACCGCCTTTGGTCGCGAGCTGGCGCCCGGTGTGGCCGTGCGCTTGCAGACGGGCCTTACGGCCGATTGCACGGTGCTTTCGATGGATACGGAGACGGGTCTGCTGCAGCAGACGCGCCCGGCGTTTGGCGGCAACCTGATGGCCACCATTATCTGCCCCAACCACCGTCCTCAGATGGCAACGGTGCGCCCCGGCATCTTTAAGGCGCCCGAGTTTGACTATAGCCGCTCCGGCACGATTGCCCAGGTAGTGCTAGCGGATGACGTTAAGGCCCGTGTCGAGATCTCGATTCCCGCCGAGGAGTGGGGACAGCAGGCCTCAATTGCCGATGCCGAGCGTCTGGTCGTGGTGGGCCGCGGCATCGGCTCCAAGAAAAACCTACCGCTGATGCGAAAGCTTGCCGAGACTCTGGGTGCCGAGCTTGGCTGCACGCGCCCCGTGGTGGAGGCCGGCTGGCTGGAGTATCGCCACCAAATTGGCCAGACGGGTGTATCGGTCTCGCCCAAGCTCCTCGTGAGCATCGGTGTCTCGGGCGCTATCCAGCATCTCGCCGGCATCGGTGGGGCGGAGTGCATTGTCGCCATCAATGAGGACCCGGATGCCCCCATCTTCGGTGCCGCCCAGTACAAGGTCGTCGGCGATGCCGTTGAGATCGTTGAGGAACTGCTGGCTCAGCTCGAGTGCTAAGCGCTTGCCAGCCAGCGGCGCAGCTCGTCCTTAAGGCGGCTCCAGGTTGCCTGCGCGGCGGGGTCGGTAAAGGGTCGCGTAATGCCAAAGGGCGCGTCGAGCAGGCGATAGATATCGCCTTGCTCGCGCGCCAGTGCACGGCTTGCCGGATGGACGAGCTCAAACATAAAGCAGATGAGCCCCACCAGGTAGTCTGCCGGCTCGTTGCGCTCGTCACGCGCGACGCAGCGATGCTCGTCAAAGGCGGTAAGCGCCGGTGTCGAGAAGTGGCTGGCGAGAAACGTGTCCTCATCCACCTTGAGGATGGTGTCGACGGTGCTGTCGGCGATGGTGCGCATAATGTCGATCTTGTCGCCATCGCGCACGATCTCGCAGAAGCTCCGTGTACGGGTGTCGAGTTCCGTGGGCAGGCGAAAATCACTGTGGTGGGCGATGCTCGCGCGGATCAGTTCGTCCTCTGCCGGGTCATCGATAAAGTCGCGGATGCTCGTTACGGCGGGTGCATCGGCGGGATTCTCGCCAAAGAGGACCTCGATGCCCAGCGCTGCATGGCTCATGCTCTCGGCGTCCTTAAAGGTGTCCCAGCGCCGCAACTGCTCAAAGCGGCCCATATCGTGTAGCAGGCCGCAAAGCCATGCCAGGTCAATATCTTCTGACGACCAGCCCTGCTCGCGCGCTACGGCATCGCATGCCTCGGCCACGTGGTACGTATGCTCGATTTTGAGCGCGATGCGTGGGTTGGTGGCGTCGTAGGCATCGGTGTAGCTTTTGAAGGCCGCGCGCGCCCGGTCTCGATCGATAGCTGTCATAATGACTTCCTAAAAAGTTGTGTCTTTCGATCCGGTGGCAATTGTAGGTGAACTTTATTGCCACCGGTTGATATTTCTGCTGCGTTGCAAGGCGCGCTGCAGACGACTTACCAGAATGGGAGTGGCATGGTCCTTAGGATCTTTAAAATCGTCTGGCCAGTGATGCTTACCTATGTTGCAATAGGCGCGCCGTGCGGAATGATCATGGGGCAGACGGGAATGGAGCCCTGGATGGTCTTTGCTCTGAGCAGCACGTTTGTGACGGGCAGCGGCCAGTTTATGATCTGCAATCTTTGGCTGGCGGGCGTGCCTGCAGCATCGATCGTCGCGAGCGTTGCTGCCATCTCCTCGCGCTTTGCGCTTTACTCGGCATCGATCGCGCCGCATCTGACGGGTGCCTCGAAGCGTCAGACGCTGGCTGTTGCCGCGACACTTACCGAGGAGGCATATGGCATCTCGCTTGCCAAGTTGGTTGAAGGGGAGGATTGGGGCCCGCGCGAGTCCTTCGTGCTCAACGTGATTCTCATCGCAACATGGGGCGTTTCGTGTACGATGGGCGCCATCGTCGGCGCCGTTGTCGATGTTCCCACCGCCATTGCAGCCTTTGTCTGCACCTCGCTCTTTATCTGCCTGCTCTTTTCGCAGCGGCTGTCGCGCGGCAACGTTGTCGCGGCGGTTTCGGGCGCGGTGTCCGTCGCCGTATGCAAGTTCTTGGGCCTCACGAATATTGCCGTGCCGGCAAGCGTCGTGGCCGGCATTGCCATTGCGTTGGCGTGCGATGCTGTATTTGACGGAAGAGGTGCCCGCGATGCCCGTTAACGAGTTCTTGGTTCTGTGGCTGTCGTCGTGGGCTGCTATCGCGTTCTTTCGCATCGCGCCGGCGTTTGCCTTGCGCGGGAGAACGCTGTCGCCCCGCATTACCGAGGCCCTGGGTTATATCCCGCCCGCTGCCTTTGCCGCGCTGGTCGCCAACGACTTGGTGAGCCCCGGCGCGTTCGACGCGGGACCCTGGCCTGCCTTGGTTCCCTGGATTGCGGCTGCCGGCGTCGTGGCCGTGGCGGTCAAGACAAAATCGATGCTGTGGTGCTGTGTTTCGGGCATCGTGTTCTATATCGTTTTGAGCCTCATATAAGAGCGGGGCACGTTTAGCGCCCCTGTCCAACGAATCGAATTTCTCACCGAGCTGGTCTATTTCTTCTGGTACCATGGTCAAACTTTACTGTAGCAAAGCGTGACGTGGGCTTTTGTACCCCGTCAGCGGAAATGGGGGTTTCATGGCACAGGAAGCGACCGCCAACGAGCAAAAGAAATTCAAGGTCCCGCGCATCCCGGGCGACATCATGATCTATCCGATGATCGTCGGTCTTTTGCTCAACACCTTCTGCCCGCAGGTTTTTGAGATCGGCGGCTTCTTTACGGCTGCCTGCCGCGGTGGCTCCAATGCCATCGTCGCCGCGATCCTGCTGTTTGTGGGCGCCGGCATCAGCTTTAAGTCCACGCCGGGTGCCATCAAGACCGGTATCGTCGTGCTGATCCCCAAGCTGGTCGTCGCAGCGGCTCTCGGCCTGGGCGTGGCATATTTCTTTAACGACAACTTCCTGGGTCTGAGCTCCGTGTCTATCATCGGCGGCATCACGTTTTGCAACATGGCGCTCTATACGGGCATCATGGGCGAGTTCGGTGATGAGTCTGAGCAGGGCGCCGTCGGTATCCTGTTCTTTACGGCTGGCCCCGCCGTCACGATGATCATCCTCGGTGTTTCCGGCCTCGCCAACATTCCCATTGGCACCATTATCGGCTCCATCTTGCCACTCGTTATTGGCATGGTTCTGGGCAGCCTGTTCCCGTTTATCAAGAACCTGCTGGTTCCCGGTGCCAATCCCGCGATTGCCGTCATCGGATTTCAGCTCGGTGCGTCCATGAGCCTGTCGAGCTTTATCACCGGCGGTATTTCCGGCATCTTGCTGGGCCTTGTCACGCTGTTTGTCGTCGGTCCCATCACCTTTGCGTTCGAGCGTCTGTGCGGCGGCAATGGCAAGGCCGCTGTGGCTTGCTCCACCATTGCCGGCACGGCTATGACCACACCGGTTGCCCTCGCCGAGGTCGCACCGCGCTACGCCGAGCTTGCGCCCATCGCGTACGCTCAGATCGCCACCGCCGTTATCATCACGGCGATCATGGCTCCGATTCTGACTGGCTGGGTCGACAAGAAGTTCTGCCAAGGCAAGGAGGATCTGTCGCCTGTCGGTGTCGAGGCCATCGAGGAGGCCGTCGCGACTGACATCGATGGCGAGTAGCAATCGATACCCATCAATGATGCCGGCGTGTGCAATTCGCGCCGTATGGGCGCCCGAACAGAAACTGTTTTGCAGTGATGTTCGGGCGCTCTGCTATTATCCCCTTTACCCCTGCGGAGTAAAGGGGTGTTTATTGCCCTGATTCGAATTGGGCGATTCTGACCACTTGGGTATTGAAGGGGTGGCGCTAGTGGTTAAGGCACTCAAGATTGAGATATTCGTGCTATGCATGATTGTTCTTATCGGGCTTGCCGTGCGAAGTCGTCGCTCCTTGTTCTCGAGCACCCAGCAGCTATTGTTTAGCATGCTGGGCTACACGTCTGCTGCCTACATTTTCTTCGATATGATCTGGACGCTCTCGGATGGCTTGAGCACTCCTGTAGGCATCACGGCCAACTGGATTTCCAACGCGGTTTCGTTTTCGCTCTTTGCTATCGCGTGTCTCATTTGGTTTATCTATTCCGAGACGGTGCAGGGTTCTCGCCTTTTGACCTCGCGCTATAGGGTGGTGCTTGTTGCGTTGCCTACGGCTCTGGTGGTCGTGCTGGCGTTTACCAGTTACTGGACGCACGCCCTGTTCTATATCGATTCGCAGGGCGTGTATCGTCGCGGCTTTGCCTATATGATCCAGCCCATCGTCAGCTACTGTTACGTTATACATACGTCCCTGCATGCATTTGTGCAATCTCGCAGGGTCGAGAGCCTGCAGACGAAGGCCATCTATCGAACCTTGGCATTTTTCGCCATTCCGGCCCTGGTGGGCGGTACCTTTCAGGTCGTATACTCGGTGCCCGGCCTTTGTGTCGGCATAATGATTAGCATGTTGCTGCTCTACATCATCTACCAGGAGCAGCTCATCTCGACCGACCCGTTGACTGGACTTAACAATCGCAACCGTTTTGAGACCTATATGCTGTCGCTCTTCTCAAATGTGGATCAGGCCGAAGATGTATATCTGCTTATGATGGACGCCGACGGCTTTAAGCAGATTAACGATCGCTATGGGCATGTGGAGGGCGACCACGCTCTTCAGGTCATATCCGCTGCGCTCAAAGAAGTCTGCTCGGCGTCTGGCGGCTTTATCGCACGTTATGGTGGCGATGAGTTCGTGGTGCTCCAAAAGGCAGTGGCGGAACAGGATATCATGCATCTGTGCGCGACAATCAACGATGAGCTCGCGCGCGCCGAGGTTCCGTATCTGTTGCGGATGTCCATCGGCTACGCACGGGTTGGTGATGGCGTCGATACCTGGCAAGACTTGCTTCGTGCTGCCGACGCGGAGCTCTACCGCGTAAAGCGCGAGAAGAAGAAAGCCGGCGTTCAGATACGCTAGAAAAAGGGGCGCACGCTTGCGTGCGTGGCGGCCCTCAGCTCACCGATGTACTCCAATAAGCTAAAGTATGTGAATCCGCTCTGCCAAATAAGGGCAGTTCGTTAGGCCTTTTTTGGTTTGTTGACGATGATGATGCCGCCGCAGACCAACAGCAGGGCAACGATGACGGTAACGGGGCTCGTGCCAGCGCCCTCGCCGAGCAGCAGCGCGCTCAGCAGCACGCCAAAGACTGGGTTCATAAAGCCAAAGACCGAAACGCGGCTTACGGGGTTGACGGCAAGCAGGCGCGACCACAGCGAGTACGCGACCGCGGAGATAAGCGCCATGTAGATGATGAGCGCGATGGCGGGGGCAATCGCTGTGGGGGAGAGCGTGCCGCCCATCAAAAAGCCGATGGCGGTGAGGACCAGGCCGCCGACCAAGAACTGCCACCCGGCAAGCAAGACGCCGTCGTGCTCGCGCGAGAAGATGCCGATCAGGCAGGTCGAAAGGGCACCCGCGACGGTGGAGGCCAGGATAAAGCCCTCGCCGTCGAGCGTAAAGCCAAAGGTACCGTCCGCGCCCGAAAGGTTGACGAGCGCGACGCCGGCAAAGCCCAGTACGCAGCCGAGCACCTTGGCCGCATCGAGCTTTTCGGTGTGAAACGCCAGGGCGGCAAAGAGGATGGCCAAGAAGTTGGCGCTGGCCTCGATGATGGAGCTCGACATGGCGCTGGCGCGCGAGAGTCCCAGGTAGAAAAAGAAGTACTGCCCGATAGTCTGGAAGAGCGACAACGTGAGGATGGACTTGATATCGCGCGCTTGCGGAACGAGCGGACGGCGCTGGGCCACGCTCATGCCGACAATGACCAGCATGCCGGCAAGGGTGAAGCGCAGACCCGCGAAGAGCAGCTGCGAGGCGCTGTCGTGCGCGGAAATGCCAAAGAGGCCGTAGCCGATCTTGATGCAGGGAAAAGCCGACCCCCAGAGCGCGCAGCAGACGAGGCAGCCCAGGATGAGTCCGGGCAGGGTGGCAAGATACGGCTTGCGGCTTTCCATGATGTCCTTCCTGTATGCGCGAAGCAAAAAAGAACCCGCCACCGGGCGTGCCGGTGGCGGGTGTTGTTACCCGAGGGGATTGTACCCGATGGGACGCATTAAGCGAAGTAGGCCACGCCGCTCTCAAAGATCGGCATGAACTTATCGCCGGGGACATGCTCAGGCACGTTGCGGTACAGGTTGTCGCCGCGGCGCTCGGCATGGCCCATCTTGCCCAGGACGCGGCCGTCGGGGCTCGTGATGCCCTCGATGGCAAGTGCGGAGCCGTTGGGGTTGACGGAAAGGTCCATGCTCGGCTTGCCGTCTTCGCCCACGTACTGCGTGGCGACCTGGCCGTTGGCGATCAGCTGGGCGAGCACCTCGTCGTTGGCGACAAAGCGGCCCTCGCCGTGGCTGATGGCGACGGTGTAGGGGTCGTCGAGGCTGCACTGCGACAGCCACGGGGACAGGTTGGACGAGATGCGGGTGCGCACCAGGCGGCTCTGATGGCGACCGATGGTGTTGAACGTCAGCGTGGGTGCATCCGGCGTGGCGTCGACGATGTCACCGTAGGGCACCAGGCCGAGCTTGATCAGGGCCTGGAAGCCGTTGCAGATGCCCAGCATCAGGCCGTCACGGGCCTTGAGCAGGTCGCGGACTGCCTCGGTGACCTCAGGAGCGCGGAAGAACGCCGTGATGAACTTGGCGGAGCCGTCGGGCTCGTCACCGCCCGAGAAGCCGCCGGGGATCATGACAATCTGGCTTGCACGGATGCGGCGGGCAAGCTCGTGGGTGCTCTCGGCGACGGCCTCGGGCGTGAGGTTGTTGATCACGAAGGTGTCGGTCTCGGCACCGGCTGCGCGGAAGGCACGGGCGCTATCGTACTCGCAGTTGTTGCCGGGGAACACGGGGATGATTACGCGCGGGCGGGCGATCTTGGCGCCGCCGTACACGTGGATGTCCTTGGCGCGGAAGTCGATGGTCTCGACCTCGGCGGTCTCGCCGGCGCTGCGGTAGGCAAAGACGCCCTCGATGCCGCTCTCCCAGGCCTCCTGGAGCCCAGCGAGCTCGACGACCTCGGAGCCGGTGTCGATGACATAGCCCTCGACGGTGGTGCCCAGGGGCTCGACGACAACGCCGTCGGCGACCTCGTGCAGCTCGGCGTCCTCGGCGAGCTCGACGATAAAGCTGCCGTAGAGCGGGGTGAAGAGGCTCTCCACGTCCACGTCCTCGGCAAGCTCGATGCCAATCTGGTTGCCGACGCACATCTTAAAGAGGCTCTCGGCGCCGCAGCCGTAGCCGGGCGTGGAGACGGCCAGGGCGTCGCCGGTAGCGGTGAGCGCCTCGACGGCGTCAAACGCGGCGAGCAGCTGCTGAGCGTCGGGGCGGTAGTCCTCACCATAGGTGGCGGGGGCGATGCGGACGACGCGGTGCGTCAGGCCCTTGAACTCAGGGGAGACGGCGCGCGCCGCGCGGCCCACGGCCACAGCGAAGCTGATCAGAGTCGGCGGAACGTTGAGCTCACCGGCCTCGTCCTCAAACGAGCCGCTCATAGAGTCCTTGCCGCCGATGGCACCGGCACCCAGATCGACCTGGGCCATAAGGGCGCCCAGGACGGCTGCCATGGGCTTGCCCCAGCGCTCGGCCTCGGTACGCAGGCGCTCGAAGTACTCCTGGAAGGAGAGGTAGGCGCGCTTGTGCTCAAAGCCGGCGGCCACGAGCTTGGCGATGGACTCGACCACGGACAGGTAGGCGCCAGCAAACTGGTCGGCCTCCATCAGGTAGGGGTTGAAGCCCCATGCCATGGCGCTTGCCGTGGTGGTCTCGCCGTCCACGGGGAACTTGGCGACCATGGCCGAGCTCGGGGTGAGCTGCGTCTTGCCGCCGAAAGGCATAAGCACGGTTGCGGCGCCGATGGTGGAGTCGAAGCGCTCGGAAAGGCCCTTGTTGGAGGCGACGTTGAGGTCGGTGACAAGCGAGGTCATGCGCTCGGCAAGCGTGGTGCCGGCCCAGCTGGGCTGCCACACGCTGCGGGCGCACACGTGGGCGACCTGGTGCTTGGGCGCGCCGTTAGAGTTGAGAAACTCGCGGGATAGGTCGACGATGGCGACGCCGTTCCAGGCCATGCGCATGCGCGGCTCGGCGGTAACCTCGGCGATAACGGTTGCCTCGAGGTTCTCCTCGGCGGCGTAGCCCATGAACTCCTCGACGTCTCCGTCGGCAACGGCGCAGGCCATGCGCTCCTGGGACTCGGAAATGGCGAGCTCGGTGCCGTCCAAGCCGTCGTACTTCTTGGTCACGGTGTCCAGGTCCACGTACAGGCCGTCGGCAAGCTCGCCCACAGCGACCGAGACGCCGCCGGCGCCAAAGTCATTGCAGCGCTTGATCAGACGGCAGGCGTCGCCGCGGCGGAACAGACGCTGCAACTTGCGCTCAACCGGGGCGTTACCCTTCTGGACCTCGGCACCCGAGGTCTCGATGGACTCGGTGTTCTGGGTCTTGGAGGAGCCGGTGGCACCGCCGATGCCGTCACGGCCGGTGCGGCCGCCCAGCAGGATGATCTTGTCGGTGGGGGCGGGGCACTCGCGGCGCACGTGGTTTGCCGGGGTAGCGCCCACGACGGCGCCGACCTCCATGCGCTTGGCCACGTAGCCGGGGTGATAGAGTTCGTTGACCTGGCCGGTGGCAAGGCCGATCTGGTTGCCGTAGCTGGAGTAGCCGGCGGCGGCAGTGGTCACGAGCTTGCGCTGCGGCAGCTTGCCCTCGAGCGTCTCGGACACGGGGACGGTGGGGTCGCCGGCGCCGGTGACACGCATGGCCTGGTACACGTAGCTGCGGCCCGAGAGCGGGTCGCGGATGGCACCGCCCACGCAGGTGGCGGCACCGCCGAAGGGCTCGATCTCGGTCGGGTGGTTGTGGGTCTCGTTTTTAAACAGGAACAGCCAGTCCTGGTCCTCGCCGTCGACATCAACCTTCACCTTGACGGTGCAGGCGTTGATCTCCTCGGACTCGTCGACATCGGTCATGACGCCGGTCTTCTTAAGGTACTTGGCGCCGATGGTGCCCATGTCCATGAGGCAGACGGGCTTGGCGTCGCGACCGAGTTCGTGGCGCATCTCCATGTAGCGGTCGAAGGCCTGCTGCACCACGGCGTCGTCGATCGTCACGTCGTCCAAGACGGTGCCGAAGGTGGTGTGGCGGCAGTGATCGGACCAGTAGGTGTCGATCACGCGGATTTCGGTGATGGTGGGGTCGCGATTCTCATCGCGGAAGTACTGCTGGCAGAAGGCGATGTCCGCCTCGTCCATGGCAAGACCGCGCTCGGAAATAAAGGCGGCAAGGCCGGCCTCATCGAGCTCGCGGAAGCCGTCGAGCACTTCGACGGGCTGAGGCTCGGGGGTCTCCATATGCAGCGTCTCGGGCAGGTCGAGCGAGGCGATGCGGGCCTCGACGGGGTTCACCACGTAGTGCTTGATGGCCTCGATGGCGGCTTCGTCCAGAGCGCCCGAGATCATATAGACCTTGGCGGAACGCACGGCGGGGCGCTCGCCTTGGCTGATGAGCTGCACGCACTCGCTGGCGGAGTCGGCGCGCTGGTCAAACTGGCCAGGCAGGAATTCGACGGCAAAGACGGCGCCATCGCTTGCGGGGAGCTCGTCGTAGGTCACGTCGACCTGGGGCTCGCTAAAGACGGTCGGCACGCAGGAGCGGAAAAGCTCCTCGTCGATGCCCTCGACGTCGTAGCGGTTGATGATCCTCAGGGCCTCGATGCCCTTGATGCCGAGAATCTCGGTCAGCTCGCCCTTGAGCTGCTGAGCCTCGACGTCGAACCCGGGTTTCTTCTCCACGTAGATACGAGAGACCATTGGTTCCTGCCTTCCTGATCGGTTGGGCGTACGGTACGGTATGCGGCAGCGGTCGGTTTGCGGGGCAAGCCTCGCGGTCGCCTTGAGCCACATGTTTGTAAACCTCACTATGATACGACAGCTCGCGGCGCGTAGAGGACGGCGAGGGTGCTACAGTGAAGCGCAAACAAGAGAAAGGCATCACATGGCATTCGTTTCGCTCGCCATCATCGCACTCGTGGCCTTTGCAAGCCCCTTCATCGCTTCGGCGATTCCTGGAAAACCCGTTCCCGAGACGGTCTTTTTGCTTGTGTTCGGCGCGGTGCTGGGACCTCATATGCTCGGCGTTATCCATGTAGATGCCGAGGTCTCGCTCGTGTCAGAGCTTGGTCTGGCATTTTTGTTCCTGCTTGCAGGCTTTGAGATCGATCCCAAGAACATCACGGGCGTCGAGGGGCGCTACGGTATGGCCACGTGGGTTGTTACATTTTGTATCGCCTGGCTTGCCGTGCGCTTTACCCCGTGGTTCTCGGTCAGCCATTTCGACGGTATCGCCGTGACGCTCGCCTTGACCTCGACGGCGCTTGGAGCGCTCATGCCCATCTTGCGCGAGCGGTTGCTTGCCGGAACGCGCGTCGGTGATTCGATTCTCGCCTATGGTACGTGGGGCGAGCTCGGCCCCGTGCTCGCCATGTCGGTACTGCTGTCTGCCCGTACGGGTATCGAGACGCTGCTGATCTTGGGCCTGTTTGCCGTGGTGTGCGTGCTGCTTGCCGTGGTCCCCAGCCGCTCCAAACGCGTCGGCAGCCGCTTCTTTGCGTTTATTCAGGAGCGTGCCGACACGACCTCTCAGACGTTCGTGCGTCTCACGGTGCTCATCCTGGTCACGCTCGTGGCATTTTCCGCCATCTTTAGCCTCGATATCGTGCTGGGAGCTTTTGCCGCGGGCTTTGTCCTGCGCTATATCATTCCCGAGGGCAACCATACGCTCGAGCTTAAACTCGATGGCCTTGCCTATGGCTTTTTGATTCCGGTGTTCTTTACTGTTTCGGGCGCCAAGATCGACCTGACAGCCGTGGCGTCGCGCCCTGGCCTGCTCGTGGGCTTTATCGTGGCGTTGCTGGTTATCCGCGCCGTGCCCATTGTCGTCTCCATGAGCATCTGCCCTAAGACGCGCGATGTTTCTGCCCACGGCCGCATTACCGTAGCGCTCTACTGCACCACGGCGCTGCCGATTATCGTCGCCGTGACGAGCGTCGCTGTCAACGCCGGCGCATTATCGCAGGGCGTCGCTTCGGTTATGGTGGCAGCCGGCGCCATCACGGTGTTCCTGATGCCACTGCTCGCGCAGCTCTTCTACCGCGTGGTCGATGCCGCGCCGGTCGCCGCCGTGGCGGAGGTTGCCGAGCATCCTGCCGAGGCACTCGATATCCTGCGTGCCCATCACGATTTGGCGAGTCTGCTCGCACGAGAGCACGAGCTGCTGACCTCGCATGGCCATGGTCGCTCGCTCGACGGTATGCCCACGATTGATTCCATTGCTGACCGCCTTTCGGCCGAAGCGGCGAGCGAACGCATCGATGCCCGTATTGTCGATGCCGCCCATTTGCTGGCCGAGAAAACCTATGGCGATGAGATCGACCCGTCCAAGCTGACTGCGCGTGAGCGTCGCCGTCTAGAGCGCGCCAAGCTTGCCGTGCGCGAATACCGCCGCCGCATGCTGGAGCTCTATGCGCGCGAAGAAGCCGAAGACGACGACGGTAAGTAGTCGATACTTTCTCGGGGAAGCCGCGTCCCGCTTTGAAGGCTCGGAACGGGATGTGGTTTCCGAAACGGGGGCCGTTGGGAAACTGTGTCCCGGAATGGGCGCTCAGAGTGGGATGCGGTTTCCGCAAGGAAGTCCTGGGGGAAACCGTGCCCCGTTCTGATCCGAAATACTGGGACATAGTTTCCCTTTCATAACAGGAGAAGGCGCGCTGTCTGCAGTTGATTCAGACGGCGCGCCTTTTTGGTTGAGCTATGTTGAAGCTTGAAGCCAAAGCTTGTGGCTCCTTAGGAGCGGGCGGCTCCGTCGACGGGGAGCACGGCGCCCGTGACATAGGAGGACATGTCGCTCGCCAGGAAAACAAAGGCGTTGGCGACATCCTCGGGCTCGCCCATGCGACCCAGCGGAATGGTGGCGATGATGGGCTTGATGACCTCTTCGGGCAGGTTGGCGACCATGTCGGTCTTAGTCACGCCGGGGGCGACGGCGTTGACGCGGATGCCCATGGGGGCGAGCTCGCGCGAGAGCGACTGGACCATACCGTTGACGGCAAACTTGGACGTGGGGTAACCGACGCCGGAGGGCTGGCCGTACTTGGCGACCATCGAGCTTGTGGTAGTGATGGTGCCGCCGTGGCCGGCCTCGGTCATGATCTTGGCGGCAGCCTGGTGGCCATTAAAGACGGCGACGACGTTAAGGTCCATGACCTTTGCGAACTCCTCGGCCGTGTAGTTAAGGAGCGGCGAGCGCTGGGAGATGCCGGCATTGTTGACGACCGTGTCCAAGCCGCCCATGTCAGCGGCAGCCTGGGTAAAGGCCTCGGTCACGGCTTCGAGCGAGGTGAGATCGCAGGAGCGACCCCAGACCTTGGCGTCGGGATAGGCGGCTGTCAGCTTCTCAACGGCCGTGTCGGCAGTCTCCTGGCGCGAGCCAAAGACGGTGACGGCAGCGCCTTCCTCGATAAAACGGCAGGCGATGGCATAGCCGATACCGCGTGTGCCTCCGGTGATGATTGCTTTCTTGCCCTCGAGCAACATGGTGCTTCCTCTCATCGCGGGCGGACATTCGCAGCACAGCGTAGCGGTAGTCGGAATCGGCCGCGTTTGCATATCGGTGAACGGTAGCCCGCGTTACCGATGAGCGGCTCGCGCAAATGTGCTTTGCCGTTGTGCTTAGGGCAGGTGACAAAAGGGCTCCCATCCCACATCGGACGGGAGCCCTCAAGGCGCGTATTGCTAGGCGAGCGTTGGGCTAGTTCGCCATGACGCCTTCGGTCCAAGCCTCAACGTCCTCGATGCGCAGGACGTTGGCGACCTCGGCCACGCAGCCGACGCTGGCAAGCTCGGCGGCGGCAGCCTGGACGTCCTTCTCGAGCGCGCGGTGCGTCAGGAAGATGACCGAGCAGGCATCGCTGACGCCCGATTTGCCGTCCTCGACCTGGTTGATGAGCGAGATCGAGATGTTGTGCTTGGCAAAGATGTCGACCGTCTCGGACAGGGCGCCCACGCGGTCGGCGACTTTCAGACGCACATAGTACTTGGTCTGGAGCTCGTCCATGGGCTTAAAGGCGAGGTTGTGACCGTAGGGCTCGATCTCGGGCAGCGGAGCCACGCCGCGGCTGATCTGCTCGGAGAGCGACAGGATGTCGCCCACGACGGCGCTCGCGGTGGGGAAGGAGCCTGCGCCCGCGCCGTAGAACATGGTCTCGCCCACGGCGTCGCCCACCACGTAGACGGCGTTCATGGCGCCGTTGACCTTAGCGAGCATATGGTCTGCCGGGATGAGCGTGGGGTGCACGCGAACGTCGACGCCGGCGTCGGTGTTGCGCGCGATGCCCAGCAGCTTGATGGTGTAGCCGAGCTCGCGGGCCTGGGCGATGTCCTCAGCGCCGATGGTGCGGATGCCTTGCTGGTATACGTCGTCGGTGGTCACACGGGTGCCAAAGCCGATAGAGGCCAGGATTGCCGTCTTGCTGGCGGCGTCGAAGCCGTCGACATCGGCGGACGGGTCGGCCTCGGCATAGCCCTTGGCCTGCGCGTCGGCAAGCACGTCGGCGTAATCGGCGCCCTCGGCGTCCATGCGCGACAGGATATAGTTGGTGGTGCCGTTGAGGATGCCGGCGATGGTCAGGATCTTGTTGCCCACCAGGTCGTGCTCGAGCGTGCTCACGATGGGGATGCCGCCGCCGCAGCTGGCCTCGCACTTAATCTGCACGCCGCACGCGCGCGCCTTCTCGGCAAGCGTCTCGACGTGAAGGCCCAGCAGGGCCTTGTTGGCAGAGACGACGTGCTTACCGTGCTCAAAGGCGGTGGTGAAGATCTCGGTTGCGGGGTGCTCGCCGCCGATCAGCTCGACGACGATGTCGATGGCGGGGTCGGTGACGACGTCGTGCCAGTCGCTCGTAAAGGCCTCGCGCTCAATGCCGGCTGCCTCGGCCTGCTCCCAGGCAAGCGCGCAGGCGCGGGTCAGCTTAAGGTCGATGCCGTAGGCTGCCAGGTACTCATCGTGGTGGCTCTTGATCAGACGCGCCACGCCGCCGCCGACGGTTCCCAGACCGATCAGACCGACGTTCACGGTACGCAGGGATTCGCTCATAGATAGCTCCTTCGTGCATCTTATGGATGGATTAACCGCTTAAAGGTTGAGTGCATTCTAGCGTGAAGTGCGGGCGCGTGCTTGCCAGGCAGCCGGGGCTGTGCAAAACGCTACCCCCGAAACGCTGCGGAAATATTGGAAACACGCTCGCTACAAACGAACTCCCGT
This sequence comes from uncultured Collinsella sp., assembly GCA_900546475.1. Classification (GTDB taxonomy): domain Bacteria; phylum Actinomycetota; class Coriobacteriia; order Coriobacteriales; family Coriobacteriaceae; genus Collinsella. Next base: position 6,015 of record URDI01000011.1, on the reverse strand, counting down.
AACAAACTGTCAACGTTTGCACCATAAGGTTTGCCCCGTACCGCAAGACGGACGCGTCGCGGCCAGCGAAAAAAAGGGACACCATGTTTATTCAGAGCGGGAACGCTTGTAACAGAATGGAAACATTACTTTTACACAATAAAGTGGCATTACTGCATAAAATAGTAGGGAAATGCAGAACTATGGATAAATGAACAAATCCAAAGAAAAGTTGAAATAATCGCCACTTTTCCTAACTAAAGCGTCTACTATTTTGCGAACGCCGAACACGGCGAAGGATGGCCTGTCGGGCAACCAAAACCCGACGAGATTTGAGAGGAGAGCCGCATGTCGAGCCTCACCGGTAAGTCATTGAACCCTGTTATGAATCGCAGGAGCGTTATCGCGAGCGCAGCGGGTCTGGGGGCAATGTCCATTCTAGCTGGCTGCTCCTCTAACGGCGGCGACAGCGGTTCCGCTTCGAGTGACGCTTCGTTTAAGATCGGCACCATCGGCCCGCTGACCGGTGCCGCTGCGTCCTACGGCAAGTCCGTTACCCAGGGCGTCGAGCTTGGCTGCAAGGATTTCTCGACCAAGGAGCTGCCGCTTGTTAGCAAGGCCGAGGACGACCAGGCCGACGGCGAGAAGGCCGTTAACGCCTTCAACACCCTGCTCGACTGGGGCATGCAGGCCCTCGTCGGCCCGACCACCACGGGTGCGTCGGTTGCCGTTGCCGCCGAGTGCGGCAACAACCCCCAGACGTTTATGATCACCCCGTCCGCGTCCTCCGAGGACGTCACCGACGGCAAGGATTGCGTCTTCCAGGTTTGTTTTACCGACCCCAACCAGGGCGTCAACGCTGCCAAGTTCCTGGCGCAGAAGTATGCGGACGAGAAGTTCGTGCTGTTCTATAACTCCGGCGACGCCTATTCTTCGGGTGTCGCGGATGCCTTTAAGGCTCAGGCCGCTAAGTCCAAGCTCGAGATTGTCGATGAGGAGACCTTTAAGGACGACTCCGCCACGAGCTTTACCAACCAGCTGACCAAGGCCAAGCAGTCTGGCGCCACCATGATTTTCGCGCCGATCTACTACACGCCTGCCTCGGTCCTGCTCAAGAACGCCAAGGACATGGGCTACGACGTCAAGATGATGGGCTGCGACGGCATGGACGGCATCCTGGGCGTTGAGGGCTTCGACACTTCTCTTGCCGAGGGTCTGCTGCTCATGACCCCGTTCTCCGCCGACGACGAGAAGAACGCCGACTTCGTCAACGCTTACAAGGATAAGTACGGCGATACCCCCGACCAGTTTGCCGCCGACGCCTACGATGGCGTGCACGCGGTGGCCGAGGCCCTCAAGGAGGCCGGTCTTGGTGTCGACGCCGACCCGACCGAGGTCGCCGAGAAGCTGCCCAAGGCTATGCTCAAGATTGCCGTTGACGGTCTGACCGGCAAGCTCACCTGGAACGATAAGGGCCAGGTCCAGAAGGACCCCACGGCGTACGTCATCACCGACGGCAAGTACGTACAGGCCTAATAAGCCGCCTTACATAGAGCGGTTTTGATCCCAGGCAGGGGAGGTTTTGGCCTTCCCTGCTTGCTTGGTATCTAGGGACAGTGTAACGTCCCTGTTTCATACATTAACTGGAAACCTATTCGAAAGGGGGATGTGGAACATGACGGTCTTTATCCAATACCTGGTCAACGGCCTGTCCATGGGCAGCGTCTACGCCATCATCGCGTTGGGCTACACCATGGTCTACGGTATCGCCAAGATGCTCAACTTCGCTCACGGCGACGTCATCATGGTCGGTGCCTATGTCTCGTTCTGTGCCACGTCGTATCTCGGCCTCCCGGGCTGGGCATCTGTAATTCTCTCTTGCGTTGTCTGCACGGTTCTCGGTGTTCTCATTGAGGGTCTGGCCTATAAGCCGCTGCGCCAAGCAGGCCCGCTGGCCGTTTTGATCACGGCCATCGGCGTGTCCTACTTCCTGCAGAATGCCGCGCAGCTTCTGTGGGGCGCCACGCCCAAGAACTTCACTTCGCTCGTCACCTTCCCGGTGCCGGAGTTCTTGGCCAAGTTTAACGTGAGCGCCGTATCGCTCGTCACCATCGTCGCCTGCCTGGTTATCATGGCCGGCCTGATGTTCTTTACAGGTAAGACCAAGATGGGCAAGGCAATGCGTGCCGTGTCCGAGGACAAAGCCGCCGCTCAGCTCATGGGCATCAACGTCAACCGCACCATCTCGATGACGTTTGCTATCGGCTCCGCCCTTGCTGCCATCGCCGGTGTGCTCCTGTGCTCCTACTCGCCGGTCCTGCAGCCCACCACGGGCGCCATGCCTGGCATCAAGGCCTTCGACGCTGCCGTTTTCGGCGGCATCGGCTCCATCCCCGGTGCCTTTGTCGGTGGCATTCTCATCGGCATCATCGAGGCGATGGCGCAGGCCTACATTTCCACGAGCCTTGCCAACTCCATCGTCTTTGGTGTTTTGATCATCGTCCTGCTCGTCAAGCCTGCCGGCCTCTTGGGCAAGTACGTCCCCGAGAAGGTGTAGGTGAGCGTTATGAAGTTTCTTAAAGACAAGCAGACGCGTCACGACTTTGTTACGTACGCCATGTGCCTTGTGGCGTTCGCCATCGTGTTCTTTATGCAGTCCAACCACATGATTCCGCGCATGATCGCCGGTCAGCTGGTTCCCATCACGGCCTATATCGTCATGGCCATCTCCCTCAACCTCGTCGTCGGCATCGCGGGCGACTTGTCGCTGGGCCACGCGGGCTTTATGAGCGTCGGCGCCTACACGGGCATCGTCACCGCGGTCGCCCTCGAGAGCGCCGTTCCCTCCGATCCGGTGCGCCTTATCATCAGCATCGTGGTCGGTGCTATCGCCGCTGCCATCTTGGGCTTCTTGATCGGCATCCCGGTCCTGCGCCTGAGCGGCGACTATCTGGCCATCGTGACCCTGGCTTTTGGCGAGATCATCAAAGAGATCGTTACTTGCCTTATCGTGGGCGTCGACTCCCGCGGCCTGCACGTGATCTTTAACATCACGGGTAACTCCACGATCGACGACCTGCACCTGCTCGAGGACGGCACCGCCATCATCAAGGGCGCGCAGGGCGCCTCGGGCGTGTCGACGTACTCGACCTTCCTCGCCGGTGCCATCCTGGTCATGGTTGCGCTCGTGATCGTACTCAACCTGGTTCGCAGCCGTACCGGCCGTGCCATTATGGCCGTGCGCGACAACAAGATCGCTGCCGAGTCCGTGGGCATCTCCGTCACCGAGTACCGCATGATCGCCTTCGTGGTTTCCGCCGCTCTCGCCGGCGCTGCCGGAGCCCTCTTCGGCGGTAACTTCTCGCAGCTTTCCGCTACCAAGTTCGACTTCAACACGTCCATCCTCATCCTGGTGTTCGTGGTCCTGGGCGGTCTGGGCAATATGCGCGGCTCCGTCATCGCGGCGGCGTTGCTCACGGTGCTTCCCGAGCTGCTCCGTCAGTTCTCGGACTACCGCATGCTCATCTACGCCATCGTGCTGATCCTGGTCATGATCTTTACCAACAACCCGCAGCTCAAGGCGTTCTTCGCACGCATTAAGGACCGCTTTGCTTCCAAGAAGGAGGTGGCAGTCGATGCCCAGTAAGTTTGAGTTCAACAAGGGCAAGATGGTCCCGTATCCTTCTGGCGCCATCGTTCCCGATCGCGACCTGGGCCAGCGCCCGGCGCTCGAGTGCATCCACTTGGGCATTGAATTTGGCGGCCTTAAGGCAGTAGACGACTTTAGCCTGACCATCGGTAAGACCGAGATCGCCGGTTTGATCGGCCCTAACGGTGCCGGTAAGACCACGGTCTTCAACCTGCTCACCAAGGTGTACCAGCCCACGCACGGCACCATCCTGCTCGACGGCGAGGACACCTCGGGCAAGTCGGTCTATCAGGTCAACCGCATGGGTATTGCCCGTACATTCCAGAACATTCGCCTGTTCAACACCATGACGGTGGAGGATAACGTTAAGGTCGGCCTGCATAACCAGGAGCGCTACTCCGGCTTTGAGGGCGTGCTGCGTCTGCCGACGTATTGGAAGCACGAGAAGGCCGCCCACGAGCGCGCCATGGAGCTGCTGTCCATCTTTGATATGGAGCACCTGGCAAACGAGCAGGCCGGATCGCTGCCATACGGCGCTCAGCGTCGTCTGGAGATTGTCCGCGCGCTTGCCACCAACCCCAAGCTACTGCTGCTCGACGAGCCTGCCGCCGGCATGAACCCGTCCGAGACCGCGGAGCTCATGGAGAACATTGTCAAGATCCGCGACACCTTTGGCATTGCCATCATGCTTATCGAGCATGACATGTCGCTCGTCATGAACATCTGCGAGGGCATCTGCGTGCTCAACTTTGGCAAGGTCATCGCCAAGGGTACGGCCGAGGAGATCCAGAATAACGACGCTGTTATCGAGGCGTATCTGGGCAAGCAGGATAAGGGGGAGAACTAAATGGCAGAGCCGATGCTTTCCGTCTACAACATCAACGTCTGGTACGGCGCCATCCACGCCATCAAGGACATCTCCTTTAACGTCAACGAGGGCGAGATCGTGGCCCTGATCGGCGCGAACGGCGCCGGCAAGTCCACGACGCTTAAGACCGTCTCGGGCCTGTTGCGTTCCAAGACCGGCTCCATCAAGTTTATGGGCGAGGACATTACCCATACGCCTGCCGACAAGCTGGTGGGCAAGGGCCTGGCCCAGGTTCCCGAGGGCCGTCGCGCCTTTTTGCAGATGACGGTCGAGGAGAACCTGGAGATGGGCGCCTACACGCAGCCCAAGTCCACGGTGGCTCCGGGCCTGGAGCGCGTCTACGAGCAGTTCCCGCGCCTGAAGGAGCGCCGTCGCCAGGTCGCCGGCACCCTTTCGGGCGGCGAGCAGCAGATGCTCGTTATGGGCCGCGCCCTTATGAGCAACCCTAAGCTTCTCATGCTTGACGAGCCTTCCATGGGCCTGGCGCCGATTCTGATTGAACAGATCTTCCAGATTGTCGAGGACCTGCACAAGGCCGGCACCACGGTGCTTCTGGTCGAGCAGAACGCGCAGATGGCGCTCTCGATCGCCACGCGCGGCTACGTGCTCGAGACCGGCAAGATCACCATGACCGGCACCGGCCAAGAGCTCCTGCACGACGACAACGTCCGCAAAGCCTATCTGGGCGGTTAGGCGGTTCCGCCGTTCTACCGAACGGCGGATCGGCCGACGCTGCGCGGGCACCAGAGCGACAACTAGTCATTCAAAGAAGACGGCATGACCAGAAGGTCTATGCCGTCTTCTTTTCATGCCAATTTGTTCGCCCTGGCGCACGCCCGCTGTCCGTCCTCTTACTGCGACTGTACCATGGTCCAAGGTGATCGATGGGCGGGCCGCTGTTCCTGGCGCTGTGCGCACGGAATGGGCTACTTGCTAACCCAGTGGCTAACGTCCCTCCTCAGCTTTCGATCGCGGCTGTCGCGTCGTTGGTGTGCCGCGCGCATCACGGCGCGGCGGGCATCCTCCTTCATGGCGTGCTTCTGAGCGAGGTTCCTGACAATGCAAAACGGGCATTCGCGGGTCGGATCCTCGTGCCGACGGTCTATCATCGAGACGGGCCGTCGGCGACGAGCCAGTCATCAAAAACTCTCATTATTCGCCCCTTGGACGCGAGGACTGCGCTGCCTTGTTGCCCCATGCTCTCTTCTCGGAAGGATGGTGACCCGATGGGCTGGATAGAGGGCCTCAACGACGCGATGGACTACATAGAGGCGAACCTCGAGGGGGACCTCGACCTCGCCCATGCGGCGCGGCTCGCCGCCTGCACCGAGGGACAGTTCCGGAGGATGTTCTCCTATATCGCCGGCATCGGTCTCGGGGAGTATGTGCGCCGGCGCCGCATCTCCCGCGCCGCGCTCGACCTGTCCCGCGGGGAGCGGGTCGTCGACGTCGCGGTCCGGTACGGTGTTAGCGCTACTGTAAAAACAACCATTTTGACCAACGCTCAATAACCAATCAT
>URDI01000010.1:0-47850 GCA_900546475.1 uncultured Collinsella sp. | reverse complement strand
ACTTTTTGAATAATTTTCGAGCCGAGCCGACATAACCGGTGTAGCCTTCACGCAGCGAAGCTGTTGGAATAAATGCGACTTTTTTATTTTCAATTTCTTCCTTTATCAGACTTCCTACACTTGAAAAGTGAGAACATAAAAACAGTTTCATCAATATTCTCCTTTATATATAAATTCTTATTTGTTGAACTAAGCCGTGTATACCATACTCTCCAATGAAAGAACGCCCTGATATAGCGAAATTTTGCCGTTTTCCTGCGTACGTGCGTACACACTCCACAGGAATTCTAAGGGGCCTGCCCCCTTAGCACACGGACTTTGGAACAAAGTCTAGTGTGTTACGCCTTGCCAGAGGTGTACAGGCTCCCGGTATGCACGTACGAAGCAATTGCCATCAATGCGCCATATAAGTGGCGATCAAGTTCGCATAAAGCGACCTTGATACCGCAAAACAAAAGGCAGGATACCATCACCATGATGATACCCTGCCTCTGTTCGTTCCTGTTTACCGTTCCGAGTAGTCCTTCCGCAGAATTTCCGATAAACAAAAAACGTACTCGAACCCTTTCTCGTAAAGAATCGGGTTCGAGTACGAACTGAATGCTGGAGCAATAAAAAACCACCAGAAAGGTGCCTGTCCCCTTTGTGGTGGTTTTGGGCCAGTCCTAGAGCGTGTGGCCGTAAGCGTCGGCAGCCTTGATGGCGGCGGCGAACTTTTCGTCGGTGAAGGGCTCGGGGTTTCCCTGCTTCCACTCGTTGGTGGTGTGCGCGTACTCGCACAGGGCGGGGATATCGGACTCGGAAAGCCCGACCTGCTCAAGCGTCACGGGCAGTCCCATCTGCTTGTTAAAGGCTGAGTAGCGCTCAAGGTTCTCGGTATCGCCCGTGTAGGCAAACAGCACCAGCACGCCCAGGCTCACGACCTCGCCATGCAGGTAGGTGCCCTCGCGCGGAATGCTGCAGGTGGCGTTGTAGAACGCATGCGCCACGCTCGAGTTGTAGTAGTAATCGTTTTGGTTGGTCAGGTTGGAGACGTAGCCCGTGTTGACCACGATATCGAGCGCGATCTGCTTGACGGCTTCGGTCGACAGGTTCTGGCGAACGTCCTCAAGACCCTGCACGCCATAGGTAAACAGCGGCTCGGAGCAGGTGTGTGCGAGCGCCAGGCCAAGACCTGCGGTGTGCTCCAGGTTGCCGGCGCTCGTGGCGTACTCGACCTCGGGCTGCTTGGACAGGGCATCGCCCACGCCCGCCCAGAAGTACTCCGCCGGAGCCTCGGCGATGATCTTGGGGTTGATGAAGATGTGCGCGGGGCGGTTGGGGTACGAATAGCCCTCGAGCGAGCCGTCGTCGTTGTAGACAACGGCAATGGCGGTCGCGGCCGAGCAGTTGGAGCAGATCGTCGGCACCGTAAAGACGATCTTATTGAGCTCGATGGCTGCGGTCTTCACGGTATCGAGCGCCTTGCCGCCGCCACAGGCAATGAGCACGTCGGCTTCCTGGCAGGCGGCGGAGTTTACGACCTTGGCGATATTGGCGCGCGTACTGTTGGTACCGTAGACGCGTGTCTCCAGAATCTCGACGTCGGTGCCCTCCAGTGCCGCTTCGATACTGGGAAGCGCCGCGGCCAGTGCTCGTTTACCACCGATAATCGCGACCTTGGCCGCTCCGTACTCGTCCAGCGCGCCGGGCAGCTCGTCAAAGCAGTCCTCGCCGACGGTGTAGTCGCTCATTCCAATCGTGCGCATAGCAGCCTTCTTTCGTTAGATAAAGTGCTTTCAGGTATTTTGCTCCAAGTGAGTGCTTGCGACCGCGAGAAATTTCTAAAGTATGAAACCGATGTTGAGGGTTTTTCGCCGGCGTTGACCGTGCTACCATACAGCGCATAAGCGTTGATGGGGACGAGTAGTCGGCCGTCCGCGTGCTACAGAGAGCGGGGAGCGCTGAGAACCCGTGCATGCGACCGATGAAAATCACCCCGGAGCTGCGGTCCCAACGGACGCGCCGTACAGGCACGTCTTAGTAGACATCGCCGAGATGGTCGTCGATACAGGCCAGCCGAGTAACGGATGCGAGCGCGCTGGAATGCGGGCGAGGGCATCTAAGCTGGGTGGTTAAGCGAAGAGCTTTTGCGGGCGCGCAGCCCGATTTGTGGCGCTTCGTCCCAGCTTGCAGGGACGGGCGCTTTTTTGGTGCCCAACGGGCGCGTGCGCCCACGACATGAAAGGGGTACCGTGGCAAACGAGTACAAGCAGACGATGAATCTGCCCAAAACCGGTTTTCCCATGCGTGCCGGTCTTTCCAAGTCCGAGCCCAAGCGACTCAAGGACTGGCAGGACAACAAGGTCTACGAGCAGGTTCTGAAGAAGAACGAGGGTCACAAGAAGTTCGTGCTGCACGACGGTCCTCCGTACGCCAACGGTCCGATCCACATCGGCCACGCCATGAACAAGATTTCCAAGGACATGATCAACCGCTACTGGATGATGCAGGGCTATGAGGTCCCCTATGTCCCTGGTTGGGACTGCCACGGCCAGCCGATCGAGCACAAGGTCGAGGAGAAGCTCGGCACCGAGAAGTTCAACCAGACCTCTACGGCTAAGATCCGTGAGCTCTGCAACGAGTTCGCCGTCGAGAACATCGAGCTGCAGAAGGCCGGTTTCCGTCGTCTGGGCGTGCTCGGCGACTGGGACAACCCCTACCTGACGCTCTATCACCAGCATGACGCCGCCGACATCGAGGTCTTCAAGGCCATGTTCGATAAGGGCATGATCTATCGTGGCCACAAGCCGGTTCACTGGTGCAAGCACTGCCACACCGCGCTGGCCGAGGCCGAGATCGAGTACTCTGACGAGACGAGCCCCTCCATCTTCGTTCGCTTTGAGATGACCTCTAAGCCCGCCGGCCTCGAGAACTTCGACGGCCCGGTCGACTTCATCATCTGGACGACCACGCCGTGGACCATCCCCTCCGACCAGGCAGTTTCCCTCAAGCCCGGCGCCGCCTATGTCGCCGTTGAGCACGAAGGTCGTGCCGAGGTCATGCTCAAGGACCTGGCTCCCAAGTGCTGCGAGGAGTTTGGCTGGGAGTACACCCCGGTTATGGTCGACGGCAAGCCCTACGTGGTTCCCGCCGAGACCTTCCACCACATTCACTACAAGCAGCCGATCTTTGACGGTGTCGAGGGCGTGGCACTGCTGGCCGATTACGTCGGTGTGGATGACGGTACCGGTATCGTCCACAACTCGCCCGGCCACGGCGTCGACGACTACTTCGCCTGCCTCAAGGAGGGCATCACCGACATCTGCATGCCGGTCGATGACGACGGCAAGTTCTACACCGGTGAGGAGTTTGGCACCGGTGGCCCCTTCAGCGGTATGGATACCGATGAGGCCAACCCGCACATCATTGAGTTCCTGCGCGAGCGTGGCACCCTGGTCCTCGAGAAGAAGATCACGCACAGCTATCCGCACTGCTGGCGCTGCAAGCACCCGGTGCTCTTCCGTGCTACCGACCAGTGGTTTGTCTCGATGGACAAGACCGGTTTGCGCGAGCAGGCTGGCAAGGAGGTCCGCGAGAACGTCAAGTGGTATCCGGCCCACGCGGCCAACCGCATCGGTGCCATGGTCGAGCAGCGTCCCGACTGGTGCATCAGCCGTCAGCGCAACTGGGGCGTGCCTATCCCCAGCTACACCTGCGCCGACTGCGGCGAGAAGGTCATGAACGACGCCACGCTCGACGCCGTCATCAAGCTCTTCCACGAGAAGGGCTCCGATGCCTGGTTCACCGACGCTCCCGAGAGCTACCTGGGCGAGGCCTGTGTCTGCCCCAAGTGCGGCGGTCATCACCTCAAGTCCGATAAGGACATCCTCGACGTGTGGTGGGACTCCGGCGTGTCCTGGAAGGCCGTCTGCGAGTACCGTCCCGAGCTGGAGTACCCGGCGGACGTGTATCTCGAGGGCTCCGACCAGCACCGTGGTTGGTTCCAGAGCTCGCTGCTCACCTCGGTGGGCGCCAACGGCCACGCTCCCTACAAGGCGGTCGTCTCGCAGGGCTTCACCCTCGATGGTCAGGGCCGCAAGATGTCCAAGTCGCTCGGCAACGTCATCGACCCCAACAAGGTCTGCGACGAGATGGGCGCCGACATCATCCGCCTGTGGGTTGCCTCCGTCGACACCAGCTCCGACGTTTCCATCGACCACGAGATTCTCGCTCGTACGTCCGACGCCTACCGTCGTTTCCGCAACACGCTGCGCTTCCTGCTCTCCGAGCTCGAGGGTCAGTTTGAGCCCGAGACCGACGGCGTCGCCTTTGCCGACCTGCTGCCGCTCGACAAGCTCATGGTTGCCCGCCTGACCCAGGTCCAGGCCGAGGTCGACGACGCCTACGCGAGCTACGAGTTCCCGCGCGCCTACCGTGCGCTCTACGACTTCGTGGTTACCGAGCTCTCCAACGTGTACCTCGACGCTCTGAAGGACCGTCTGTACTGCGACAAGCCCGGCTCGCTCGAGCGCCGCAGCGCTCAGACCGTGCTGGCCGAGCTCTTCTCGATGCTCATGCGCGACCTGCAGCCGATCCTGTCCTACACCGTCGACGAGGCCATGGCATATGCGCCCGCCGGCTGCGTCGACCACCAGAAGTACGCCGCGCTGCTCGATTGGTACAAGTCGCCCATCACGGTTGATGAGGCCAACGAGTTTGAGGGCGTGCTCGAGGCTTCTCTCGAGCTCCGTAGCGCCGTGACCAAGGCCCTTGAGGATGCCCGTTCTGCCGGCACCTTCACCAAGAGCCAGCAGGTCCGCGTCGAGGCGGTCGTTCCCGCCGAGATGTATGCGCTGCTGACCGGCGACAAGGCCGTCGACCTGGCCGAGTTCTACATCGTCTCCGATGTTGAGCTGACCCAGGGCGAGGAGCTCTCCGTTGCTATCGAGGCTGCCGAGGGCGAGTGCTGCGACCGTTGCTGGAACTACCGCACCACCGTCGGCGAGTACAACGGCCACGCTCACATCTGCGAGAGGTGTGCGAATGCCCTTTAAGGCACGGTAACTCGGCATTTTAGTTATAGGGAGAATTTGGGCGCCTTCGGCCCATTTGCTCCGCTGAATAAAAGCGGCATTCCGTTTTTCGGAATGCCGCTTTCGTTTTTAGCTGGTTATTTCGCTTGCGTTGGTGGATATGTCGTGCGTTCTGCGTGTGGCAATATAAGATGGTTAATTGCGTTAAACGTAATTCGATGTTTTTGAGGGTAGGGGATTGATTTGGGTCGTTCTGCGGATATGACGCCGCCTTTGCGTTGGCGGTTGGGTGTTGCTGGTAGCGTGGCGTTGGCCGTGCTGCTTGTTGACCAGCTGACCAAGCTTGCGGTTCGTGCCGTCGGCGATGCTCTGCATGTGACTATTATCCCCGGTGTGATCGACTTCCTTTTCGTGCGTAACATCGGTGCTGCCTTTAGCATGGGCGAGGGACATGGCCTCGCGTTTGCCGTGCTGGCGTTTGTCGTTATCGTTGCGATCGCGGTGTACTTGCTTCGCGCGCCCCAGCTTGCTCGCTTTGAGGTTGTGGGCATGGCTATGGTCGTGGGCGGCGCCATTGGCAATGCGATCGACCGTCTGGCTTTTGGCTTTGTGACCGATTTTATTGCCACCACCTTCATCGACTTCCCCGTCTTCAATGTTGCCGATATCGGCATTACCGTGGGCGTCGTGCTCGCCCTCTTTGGCTACATGTTCTTGAGCCCCGCGGCCCGTGAGGTCGATGCGACCGCCGAGCTTAACGCCCGTGACGAGGCCCGCGCCAAGCGCAAAGCCAAGCAGCGTGGGGAGCGTGCCCGCAAGATTCGCGAAAGGAATGAGCGCTAATGGCCGACATCCATATCCTTGTTGCCGATGATGCCGCTGCTCAGCGTCTTGACGCCTATCTAGGTGCCAACGACGGCTGTCCCACACGCTCTGCCTGCGCGCATCTGATTGAGGGCGGCGCCGTTGCCGTCAACGGCGAGACCTGCCTGTCCAAAAAGTACGCCGTGCGAGCCGGCGACCGTATTTCGGTCGATTTGCCCGAGCCGCACGACCCGACCGACGTGATTCCCGAGGCCATTCCCCTCGATATTCGCTACGAGGACGACTACCTTATCGTGCTCTCCAAGCAGCGCGGCCTGGTGTGCCATCCTGCGCATGGTCATGAGAGCGGTACGCTCGCGAATGCCCTGGTCTATCACTGCGGTATTGACCATCTGGGCACCGTGCAGGGCGAGGATCGCCCCGGCATCGTGCATCGTCTGGATCGCGACACTTCGGGCCTTATGCTTGCGGCGAAGGACGACGACACCCAGCGCGCGCTCCAAAATCTTATCCGTACGCGCACGCTCGACCGCCGCTATATTACGCTCGTTCACGGACATATCGCTATGGATGAGGGCACCATTAACACCGGCATTGCCCGTTCTACGCGTGACCGTGTCAAGATGGCGGTTTCGGACGATCCTTTCGCGCGCCAGGCCATTACGACCTTTAAGGTCCTCGAGCGCTTCGATTCCACGCGTTTTGACGACGGCTATACGCTCGTCGAGTGCCACCTGTTTACGGGCCGCACGCATCAGATACGCGTGCATATGCGCCATATCAACCACGCCTGCGTGGGCGATCCACTCTACGGCAAGTGCGATGCACGCGCCGATCAGGGGCTGACCAGGCAATTCCTTCATTCCTGGCGCGTCGCATTCGACCATCCCGTGACGGGGGAGCGCATTGAGTGCCGCGACGAGCTGCCGTGGGATCTCGCTGCGGTTCTTGACGACCTGGCCCCGCGCTCGCTTGGTCGCACCGCTGCCGGCGACGAGATCGTTCCTCAGCTCGGTCTTCTCGAAGCCTAGTCGGTATTAGGTGGTTTCTTGAACGCCCCTAGCCTGCGGTAAGATATACGGTTGTTTACGTAATGCGTTCCTGGGAGCCTGCATGCTCGCCTTTTTACAAACCAACACACCCATCGTGATCTTCAACCAGATTGTCGTCACGCTGCTCACGGTCTGCTTCTTGTACCAGGTGGTCTTCTTTGTCATCGGTGCTCTCCGCGGCGAGGTCGCGCCTCCCAAGGCCAAAAAGCTCCACCGGTATGCCTTCTTTATTGCAGCACACAACGAGGAGGCCGTTATCGCCAACCTCGTTCGCTCCATCAAGGACCAGGATTATCCGTCCGAGCTCATCGAGGTCTTTGTCGTCGCCGATGCCTGCACCGATAACACCGCGCAGCTCGCGCGCGAGGCGGGCGCTGTCGTGTACGAGCGAAACGACCTGGCCCGTAAAGGCAAGAGCTGGGTCATGGACTTTGGTTTCGACCGTATCCTTAACGAGTATCCCGACACCTTTGAAGGTTACTTTATCTTCGATGCCGATAATGTTATCGCCCGCGATTACGTGTCCAAGATGAATGATGCCTTTGACCAGGGCTTCCATGTGGTCACGAGCTATCGTAACTCCAAGAACTTCGGAAGCTCGTGGATCTCGGCAGCGAATGCCACTTGGTATCTGCGCGAGGCGCGTTTTCTCAACAACGCGCGCAACATCTGCAAGACGTCCTGCGCCGTATCGGGTTCGGGCTACCTTATCTCGGCTAGCGTTATTGAGGGCATGCACGGCTGGCAGTTCCATACGCTGACCGAGGATATTCAGTTCACCACGTTCTGCGCTATTCACGGCATTCGTATTGGCTATGCGCCGGCGGAGTTCTTTGACGAGCAGCCCGTGACGTTTAAGGCGTCCTGGAAGCAACGTATGCGTTGGACTAAGGGTTTCTACCAGGTGTTCTTTACCTACGGTAAGCATCTGGTCAAGTCGACCTTCCGCTATCATCGTTTTGCCGCCTACGACATGTTTATGACGATTGCCCCTGGTATGCTGTTATCGCTGATTTCGATGCTCGCCAACGCCACGTTCCTAATCGTCGGTGGTCTTTCGCATGGCTTTTTGGCTACCGAGGTCGAGATGCAGGCGTGTGCCGCTTCGCTCATCATGACCTTCGTCATGATGTATCAGACCTTCTTTATCCTGGCGCTGCTCACGACTATCTTCGAGTACAAGCACATCCATTGCGCGCAAAAGTGGCGCCTGGTGACCAACCTGTTTACCTTCCCGATCTTTATGTTCAGCTATATCCCCATCACGGTTGCCGCGCTGTTCCTGAAGGTCGACTGGGTGCCCACGCAGCACGCCGTTAACGTTACCCTCGACGAGGTCATGCAGGGCGCCAAGTAACCACGACCAGAACCACCACGAAGGGGACAGGCACCTTTGTGGTGGTTTCTGCTTTTGAGTGATTGCCCCGGGAGGTGTTCAATGGTCTATATTCCCTTTTGGATCTGCGCCTTTGCCGGTGCGGTGATTGATGTCCGTGAACGGCGGTTTCCCAACGCGCTTGCCGCCGCATGCGCCGTGGCGGCGTTTGCAGGCGTTTGGCTGGACAGGGGCTTGAACACGGCGCTTGACCACGCCGGTCCTGCCGTTATCGTGTACCTTTCCCTTGTGCTGACCGAGTCGCTTTGGCGGCGTTTCCGCCAGGCTCCCGGCATCGGCATGGGGGATGCCAAGGCGCTTTTCGCGCTTTGCACGCTCGACCCTCTGGGCGGCATCGTGGCATTTGCCGTTGCGCTCCTGGTCCTGGCCCTCTCCTGCCTCTTCACAAAATCGCGCTCCCTGCCATTGCTCCCGTTTTTGGTGCCGATATTTGCCATAATCGAGGTCGTGGGCTGGACATTGTAACCGATTGCGCATCCTTTTTAAGGAGCATGCCATGGCAACTAATCAAGAAACGGCCGTCATTAAGGCGCGCATGGACCGTATTCCCTCGGCGTTGTCGCCCGAACTTTTCGAGCGCATTGCCACCGATCGTGCTTCGGGCTATGTTAACCCGTATCGTTGCAACGACGATCAGGTCATTCGTCGTATTGATCGCGCCGCCGACAAAGGCACGCTTATGCGTCCGGCGTTTATGCGCGATACCGAAAAGATACTTCATCTTCCGGCGTACACCCGTTATGCAGGCAAAACGCAGGTCTTTAGCTTCCGTAGCAATGACGATCTGTCACGCCGCGGTTTGCACGTGCAGCTTGTCTCCCGCATTGCGCGCGATATCGGTCGCGCCCTGGGGCTCAATTGCGATCTGATCGAGGCGATTGGCCTGGGCCACGACTTGGGACACACGCCTTTCGGCCATGCCGGTGAGCGATTCCTCAACGATATCTACCACGAGCGTACGGGGCGTTATTTTTTCCATAACGTGCAGTCGGTCCGCGTGCTCGACGCGCTGTACGGCCGTAACGTGTCACTCCAGACGCTCGACGGCGTGCTATGCCATAACGGCGAGTACGAGCAGCGCGTGTTTGAATTGTCGGATATGGGCTCCTTTGACCAGTTCGATCAGGCGGTCGAGGACTGCATCGCCACGGGCTATGGCGCCATTGGGCACCTGCGTCCCATGACGCTCGAGGGCTGCGTCGTTCGCATCTCGGATATTCTTGCCTACGTCGGTCGTGACCGTCAGGATGCGATCGCGGCGGGTCTGCTTTCGCCCGACGCTTTTGACGATGGTCGGGGCGGCGCCTATAACAGCTGGATCCTCACGCACGCTTCCATCGATATCGTTGAGCATAGCTATGGTAAGCCGCGCATCGAGATGAGCGAGGACCTGTTTGAGGAAATTCGCCGAGCCAAGCGCGAGAACTACGAGAAGATCTATAGCAAGGGCGGTATCGAAGGCGATTCCGAGGAGGAGCTGCGTGAGGCGTTCGAAAAGCTCTACGACCGTTGCCTGCGGGATCTAAACAGTGGCGACGAGTCCTCTTATATCTTTAAGCACCATATTTCGCGCATTGAGCAGCAGCTTTCCTACTACGATCGTACCTATGCCTGGCAGGACGACAAGGATCAAGCCGTGGTGGATTACATCGCGAGCATGACGGACGGTTATTTCTGCGAGCTGACGAGCAAGCTGTTCCCGGGTCTAAAGTTTCCGCATCGTACCTATATTAACGAACGGTAGTTCGTATTTATTCGGTATACTGTTTGTGGAAAACGTTTTTGATTGATGCACGGGATGGCTATGGACGACCTTTTTTCTGCTTCGACGCGCGAGCGTTCCTTTCAGAATGCGCCGCTTGCGGTGCGCATGCGCCCCAATTCGCTCGACGAGTATGTGGGCCAGCAAAAGGCCGTCGGTAAGGGCTCATGGTTGCGTGCCGCGATCGAGCACGACGTGCTTTCGAGCGTGATTCTGTACGGGCCGGCCGGTACGGGTAAGACGACGCTGGCCCACATTATCGCCAACCATACCAAGAGCGAGTTTGTCGAGGTCAGCGCCGTGACGGGCACCGTAAAGGACTTGCGCCGCGTGATTGACGAGGCCAAGACGCGCCTGAATACGTACGACCGCCGCACCATTCTATTCATCGATGAGATTCACCGCTTCTCTAAGTCGCAGCAGGATGCCCTGCTGCATGCAGTTGAGAACCGTACCGTCATTATGATTGGCGCTACGACGGAGAATCCGTACTTCGAGGTCAACTCGGCGCTGCTCTCACGTGGTCGAGTCGTGGAGTTTGAGCATTTAAAGGATGAGGATATCGCCATGCTTATCGAGCGTGCGCTCGAGGCACCTCAGGGCCTGAACGGCAAATTCTCGGCCGATGATGATACGGTCAAGACCATTTGCACGCTGGCAGCGGGTGATGCACGCTCGGCCCTGACGACGCTTGAGTTGGCGAGCGAGATTGCCGTCACGCGTCCCGATACCGAGGGGACGCCGGCTCCGGCGGCGGGGGAGCGGTATCCCATCACGGTCGACGATGTGAAGATCGCCAATCCGCGCCGTGGGTTTTCGTATGACAAAAACGGTGACATGCACTACGACATTATCAGTGCGTTCATTAAGTCCATGCGCGGCAGCGACCCCGATGCCACCATTTATTGGCTCGCGCGCATGATCGATGCAGGGGAGGATCCTAAGTTTATTGCACGCCGTATTATGATTCAGGCTTCTGAGGATGTTGGCAACGCCGATCCGCAGGCGCTTTTGGTGGCGCATGCCGCGTTTAAGTCTGCCGAGGTCATTGGCTATCCCGAGTGTCGCATTAACCTGGCTCAGGCTGCACTCTATGTGTGCTTGGCGCCTAAATCCAACGCGTGTGAGGCTTCAATCGATGCGGCGCTGGCCGATATCCATTCTAGTGGGCTTCGCGAGGTGCCGAGTTATCTACGCGATCGCCATCGCCCGGGCAGCGATGAATACGGTGTGTATAAGTATCCGCACGATTATCCCGAAGGCTGGGTCGACCAGCGCTATTTGCCCGAAGGCTTAGAACGCGGTGCATTTTGGCAGCCTGCCGGCCGCGGTTGGGAAGAATGGCGCGTAGAGCAAAGCGAACGCGACCGCAGCGGGAATGCACCGAAGTAGCTGCTGATAATTTTGTCCCACGTTGCTGCTCTTGGCATGTTCGGTCCCCTTTGGGGTACCATGGAAAGCGTTTGTATTTCGATTCCTTTGGGAGGCTTGTATGAGTCCCATTCAAATCGCCTTGCTGCTGCTCGCCGTTGCCGGCGTGTGGGCTATCGTTGAGCTTGCGCTCACCCTGCGTAAAACCCGCACCGTTGTCGACTCGCTCGACAAGACGGTAACCGACCTCAATAATACGATTGCCGAGGCGCAGCCCGTGGTGGCAAAGCTTGATGGTGCCGTTGACGAGCTTACGCCGGCACTTGCCCAGATGGAGCCGCTCCTCAAGTCGAGCAAGACTGCCATTGACGCCCTGACGTCCAACCTCGTTGAGGTTGAGGCGGTAGTTCGCGACATCTCCGAGGTCACGGGCAGTATGGCCGAGGCCAGCAATGCCGTATCGAGCGTGACAGATTCTGCGGCCGGCGCCGTGCAGAAGCTCTTCAATAAGGTGAAGGCTCCTGCAGCCGACGCCGATCGTAAGCTAGCCGCTGCCGCCGCCGAGGCCGAGCAGCCTACCGAGCGCGTTCTGATCGGTGAGGCTGAGGACGAGGCCGCCGATGGTGCGGATGCGGCTCAGAAGCCCGCAGCCAAGCCGGCTCAGTATTACACCTATACGCCCGCCGAGTCCTCTGAGGAGTCCTGCGATGAGTAGCGAAGCAACCTTCCCCATCACGCTGACCGTTGCCGGCGACCCGCGTCTCGCTCGCCTTGTGCGCATGACGGCAGCCAACGTTGGTGCCCTGTGCTCCATGTCTGTCGATCGCATCGAGGACATCCGCATGGCTGCCGAGGAGGCTTTCATCTTTGGGTGCACCGCGGTCGACTGCGACGACATCACCATCAAATTCGATGTCGATGAGACTCACGTTGGCATGACTATTACCTTTGGAGACCAGGCTACGGTTGATGAAAACGACCAGGCTGCGGTGTATGCCGAGCTCATCCTCGCGAGCGTGTGCGATTCCTACGAAAAGACTGCGGCGCCCCTGACGCTTTCCCTCGATCTCAAGGCGGATATCTAATATGACCGAACGTTCCCGGAGCGGCAAGACCGCTTGGGACAAGGAGAAAACCCGCGAGCTGTTTCGTCGCTACAAGGAGACCGGTGATCCGGACGCCCGCGAGCAGCTCGTCATGTCCCATATGAACCTGGTAAGGTTCCTTGCCAACAAATTTAAGAATCGCGGCGAGCCGCTCGACGACCTGATGCAGGTTGGCTATTTGGGCCTGCTCAAGGCAATCGACCGCTTTGACCCTGAGCGCGGACTCGAGTTCACCACGTTTGCCACGCCCACCATCTTGGGCGAGATCAAGCGTCACTTCCGTGACAAGGGCTGGAGCGTGCGCGTGCCTCGTCGCCTGCAGGAGCTTTCTGCCAAGGTTAACCAGGCTACCGACAAGCTTACCAACGAGTTGCAGCGCTCGCCCAAGGTCGAAGAAATCGCTGAGTACCTGGACGTGACCGTCGACGAGGTCCTGGAGGCCATGGAATCGTCGTCGGCCTATACGTCGGTGCCCATCGAGGCTCCCGGAGCGTCCGATTCCGACGATGCGCCCTCGATTCTTGACCGTTACGCCGACGACGACAACGAGCTCGACTTTACCGATGACCGCCTGGTGATCGAGGAAGCCATCCGCGATTTCTCGCCGCGCGAGCGTGAGGTTATCGAGCTGCGCTTTGTGAAGGGCATGACCCAGATCGAGATCGCCAAGAAGCTGGGCATCTCGCAGGTGCAGGTCTCGCGCCTGCTGCGCCGCACCCTCAAGAAGATTCAGGATAAGATCGACCCCGACGGAGTGATGGTTCGTTCATGAGTGAGCATCCCCAACAAACCGATCGCGCGCTGCGCGACACCCGCATTCTGACGCTGCGCATTTGGGCTGTTGTCGGCTGCATTGTTATTGCTGCTGTCATCTTTAACCTTATGGGCATCCTGGCACCGGTTATTGAGTTCCTTGCCGTTGGCTCCATCATTGCTTTTGTGATGTCCCCGATCACCAACTGGCTCGAGCACCATGGCGTGAATCGCGGCATCGGTTCGCTTATCGCGCTTATTGTTGTTGTTGCCGTACTCGTCGGTGTCGTTTGCATCTTGTCGCCGATTCTCTTTGGTCAGATCATGGAAGTCCTGGGCCGTCTGCCTGAGCAGCTTCGTGTTGCGGGTGGCGACCTCAACGAGATGGTCTCGCATGTCAAGACGCTCAACAACACGCCGCTCATGGAGTATTTGGACGATAATCTTTCGTCGCTGGTTACCGTGGCATCGAAGTATGTGTCTCAGATCGCTGCCGAGCTTGGCCGCGGTGTGTTCCCGCTCATCACCAATACGGCCTCGCAGCTGTTCGTGATCTTCCTTGGTCTGGTGCTTGCCTACTGGATGGCTTGCGACTACCCTCGCATGCACCACGAGATTTGCACCATCATCGGTCAGGAGAAGGAGACCTCGTACCGCTTTATGGTCGCCATCCTTTCTCGCTCTGTCGGCGGCTACATGCGCGGTATGGTCGTGACGTCCATCTGCGGTGGTTTCCTCGCTTTTATCGGTTTTATGATTATCGGCCATCCGTATGCGGCGCTCATGGCTATCTTTACCGGCATCATGCATTTGGTTCCGGTCGTCGGCCCCTGGGTGAGCGCGGCAATCGCCACAGTGCTCGGTTTCATGTTCAGCCCCATGTTGGCGTTGTGGACGCTCATCGTGACGATGGTTGCGCAAAACGTCACCGATAACGTGATTTCGCCTAAGGTCATGCAGAGCTCGGTGCAGGTGCATCCCATCATGAGCCTCACGGCGCTCGTTATTGGCTCGGCACTCATGGGCCCCATTGGCATGATCATTGCCATTCCGCTGTGCGCAGCCCTCAAGGGCATTTTCGTCTACTACTTTGAGAACGAGACCGGCCGCCAGCTTGTGGCCTATGACGGCGCCGTGTTTAAGGGCACGCCGTACCGCGATGCCGAGGGCAACCCGGTCGCCGCCTACGACGCGCTTGGGGACGATACGTTCATCTATGAGTCCGAGCTCATCGGTAACGAGACTGCGCCCGAGGCCAAAGCTATGCCCAAGCCCGAGCTCGATAATCCTTGGATCAAGCTTTCGGACCTGCAGCCCGATGCCACGGGCTTCTTCAAGAACCCCTTCGCCAAGGATGACGATTCCAACACGGATGACGACACCAAAACCGGCATCGACGGCTCCATGGACGATTCGGATTCCAAATAGGCCCTGTTAGCGTTTCTTGATGTTGTAAATAACAATAAACGCGATCAAAGCGATTGATAAGGGGCCAGCCACATAGAAAAAGATGGCGTCAATTGCGCTTAGGGTGTAATACGCTTTATCGCCAGATGTTACTGCGTACAATGCGTAGCCAAATCTCGGCTGGTTCACATACCAGCTCGAGTAAGCGAAGATTGCTAAAAGGGCTACTGAGGTCAGTGCATTCACGACAAACCGTTTGCTATTCATCGATCGCTCCTTCCGGACGATTCTTATATAAAATTTTACCGAAATCATTTTTTTTCAAAGTATTTGACAGACCTAAATAACATGCACTTTCGCTGGAGGGTCGCTGTTTGGCGGCCCTCTTTTTTGCACAGGCGCGGTGGGATGGTAATATCGTTACGTTTGAACTGTTTCGATGTGAAACCGAGGAGATTCCCTCTATGAGTGCTGACTACCCGTCAATGACTACGGCCGAGATTCGCTCCAAGTTCCTCAACTTCTTTGAGGAGCGCGGTCTTAAGCTCTATCCTTCTTCGTCCCTCGTCCCCGACGATCCTTCGCTGCTGCTTGCCAACGCCGGCATGAACCAGTTTAAGGAGTACTACCAGGGCAAGAAGACCATGAAGGAGATCGGCGCGATCTCCTGCCAGAAGTGCGTCCGCACCAACGACATCGACTGCATCGGCGAGGACGGCCGTCACCTGTCCTTCTTTGAGATGCTCGGCGACTTCTCCTTTGGCGGCGTCTCCAAGCAGCAGGCCTGCGCTTGGGCCTTTGAGCTCATCACCAAGGAGTTCAAGCTGCCGCTCGACCGCCTGTACTTCACCGTCTTTACCGAGGACGACGAGACCCACGACGTGTGGCGCTCCCTGGGCGTTGCCGAGGATCATATCTCGCGTCTGGGCGAGGACGACAACTTCTGGGCCGCTGGCCCCACCGGCCCCTGCGGTCCGTGCTCCGAGATCTACTTTGACATGGGCGAGGAGGTCGGTTGCGGCAGCCCCGACTGCAAGCCCGGTTGCGACTGCGACCGCTTCCTTGAGTTCTGGAACCTCGTGTTTACCCAGTACGACCGCCAGGAGGACGGCTCCATGCCGGAGCTGCCGCACCGCAACCTCGATACGGGCATGGGTCTGGAGCGCATGGCCGCTATCATGCAGCACAAGACCGCCAACTACGACGGCGATCTGATGCAGCACCTCATCAAGCTCGGTGAGGAGATCAGCGGCAAGACCTATGACGCCGACGATTACTCCGGCGCCAGCCGCTCCCTGCGCATCATCGCCGACCACTCCCGTGCCGTTGACTTTATGATCTCGGACGGCATCCTGCCCGGTAACGAGGGCCGTGAGTACGTCCTTCGCCGCCTGCTCCGCCGTGCCGTGTTCCACGGTCGTCTGCTGGGCATCGAGGGCGCCTTCCTGACCAAGTTCATCGACGAGGTCAACGCTCAGATGGGCGAGGCTTATCCCGAGCTGCTCAAGAACGTCGCGCTCGTTAAGGGCATCGTCGCCTCCGAGGAGGAGCGTTTCTCAACGACGCTCGACAACGGCCGCATTTACCTTGACGAGGCCCTGGCCGCGCTCGCCGACGGCGCTGTCCTTCCGGGCGACGTTGCCTTTAAGCTGCACGACACCTTTGGTTTCCCCATCGACCTGACCGTCGAGATTGCCGGCGCTGCTGGCCACGACGTCGACATGGACGGTTTCACCGCCTGCATGGAGGACCAGAAGGCCCGCGCTCGCGCCAACGCTAAGGGCGATGCCTGGGGCAGCTTCAATGACGTGTGGGTCGAGCTTTCCGACAAGGTTGCCGCGACCGAGTTCGACGGCTATGACAACGATGTGATCGTAGGCGCCAAGGTTGTTGCCATCGTGCGCAACGGCGAGTCCGTCGAGTCCGCTGCCGCCGGCGAGGACGTCGAGGTCGTTCTCGACCGCACCCCGTTCTATGCCGAGATGGGTGGCCAGCAAGGCGATGCCGGCAAGCTTTCCGCCGAGGGCGTTGTTCTGACCGTTGCCGACACCAAGAACCACAACGGTCTGTATGCCCACGTCGCGCACGTTGTCGATGGCACGCTGACTGTCGGTGCCGCTGTGACCGCCACGCTTGACGCCGAGCGCCGTGGCTTCCTGCGCCGCAACCACACCGCCACGCACCTGCTCGACGCCGCGCTTAAGCAGGTCCTGGGCGAGCATGTGTCCCAGGCCGGCTCGCTGGTGACGCCTGAGCACCTGCGCTTTGACTTCACGCACTTCGAGGCCCTGTCCTCCGAGCAGCTCAAGGCTGTCGAGGACCTGGTCAACCAGCAGATCTTCGCCTCCAAGCAGGTCTTGACCCGCGTCATGGGCATTGACGAGGCCAAGTCCGCCGGTGCTGTCGCCCTGTTTGGTGAGAAGTATGGCGACGTCGTCCGCGTTGTCTCCGTGGGCGCCGAGGACCAGCCGTTCTCCCGCGAACTCTGCGGTGGCACGCACGCTGCCAACACCGCCGAGATCGGCCTGTTCAAGATCATTTCCGAGTCCTCTACGGGCTCCAACGTTCGCCGTATTGAGGCCGTGACCTCTAAGGGTGCTCTCGACTACATGGCCGACCGTCTGGCGCTCGTCGACGCCGCCGCTGCTGCGCTCAAGTGCCGCGTGGATGAGGTTCCCGCCCGCGTGGAGAACTTGCAGGCCGAGCTGCGCGAGACTTCCAACAAGCTCAAGAAGGCGCTGACCGGTGGCTCCTCCGACGCTATCTCCAGCGCCATCGAGGGCGCCGTTGAGCTCGACGGCTACAAGCTCGTCGTCGCTGAGCTCCAGGGCCTTGAGGCTGCCGACCTGCGCAACGTCTGGGATACCGTGCACCAGAAGGTCGCCGGTCCTGTCGCCTGCGTCGTCGCCAGCGTGACCGAGAAGGGCACCCCGGCCCTGCTCGCCGCCGGCTCCGATGACGCCGTCAAGGCCGGTTTCCACGCCGGTAACGTGATCAAGCAGATCGCGGGCCTGGTCGACGGTCGCGGTGGCGGCCGTCCCAACATGGCCCAGGCCGGTGGCAAGAATGCCGCCGGCATCGCCGATGCCCTCGCGGCCGCTAAGACCGCGCTCGGCGCCTAAGAATCTAGGTAGTCGCTGTGGTCGCGCTTGCGCTGGACATAGGGGAGACCAGGATCGGCATCGCCGTCTCGAGCCGTGATGGCAAGATGGCGATGCCTGTCAAGGTGCTCCCGGCTGCAGAGGTCACCGGTATGGCCAAGACGTTCCGCTATCTGGTCGAGGACTATGAGCCCGATATCCTGGTAAGTGGGCGTCCCCTGACCATGGCCGGTGAGCCCGGTCCCCAGGCCGAGCGTGTTGCCGCTGTTGCGCAAAAGATTGCCGACGAGCTCGATCTTCCGTTGGAGTTTGAGGACGAGCGCCTGTCCTCGCAAGAGGCCAAGCGTATCCTGCGCGAGCAGGGCCTCAACGAAAAGCAGATGAGGGGCAAGATTGACATGATTGCCGCCAGCCTGTTTTTGCAGACGTGGCTTGATCGTAAAAACGAGGAGGTCTCGCATGCCTAGCGCTTCCGATCCGCGCCAGCCGATTCGTACACGTCAGCCTGTGCCGCGCCCTGCCCAGCCTGGCCAGCGTCCGGCACAGCCGACGCAGCGCGCAGCTCAGCCTGCCGCGCGCCCGGTGCAGTCCTCCTCTCGTTTGGCTCAACCTGCTCAGCGGACGGTTCGACAGCCCACTGCTCGTACGGCCCAGCCTGCAGGCGGTACCCGCTTTAAGCAGCAGGCACCTACCCAGCGAGCACAGGCCCCCCAATCGCATTCGCATCACGCTCGCGGTTCGCACGGCGTTGCTCCGGCCACGCGATCGAGCTACAACACGCATGCTCGCCGCGGTGCCCAAAAGAAAAGCTCCCCGGTGCCTATGATTATCGGCGTCGTCGTCGCCGTGCTAGCGCTTGTCGCGATCGTTTTCTTTGTCGTGCCGGCCGTCAAGGGCTTCTTTGTCGGTGAGGATTCGAATGTCACGGCTGGTCAGCAGGTTACGGTGACCATTCCTGACGGTGCTTCGGGCGATACGATCGCCTCGATTCTCTCTGAGAACCATATCGTCGAAAATCCCAAGGATTACTATGCGGCGGTGAAAAAGCTCAACGCCGATATATCGCTCAAGCCTGGTACTTATTCGTTCACCACGCTCATGGACGCGACTAAGGTGGTTCAGCAACTCATGGAAGGCCCCAACGCTGGCTCCAATGCGCTGACGATTCCCGAGGGTTTGACGGTCGATCAAGTCGCCGACCGTGTGGCCCAGGCCTACAATAGCATCTCTAAGGAAGACTTCCTCAACCAGGCCAAGGCCTCCAACTACGTGGACGACTATAGCTTCCTTAGGGGCGCGGCCAATGATTCGCTCGAGGGCTTCTTGTTCCCCAAGACCTATTCGCTGGGCGATTCGCCGACGGCCGATGATGTGATTCGCGCCATGCTCGATCAGTTTAAGACCGAGTACAAGTCGCTTGACTTTGCCAGCTGCGAGGCGAAGATCATGGAACGCTACGGTGTGGAGATGTCCGACTACGACATCGTCAACTTGGCCTCTATTGTTGAGCGCGAGGGCCTCAACGCCGATCAACGTGCGCACGTGGCCTCGGTTTTTTACAACCGCCTTGCCGGCAAGCTCGACGGTCTGCGTTATCTCAACAGCGATGCGACCATGATGTATGTCACCGGTGGCGAGGTTACCGCCGACGACCTGCAGAGTGATAGCCCCTATAACACCTATAAGCACGAGGGTCTGCCACCCACGCCCATCTGCTCTCCGTCGCTCGAGGCACTCAAGGCCACGCTTGAGCCGACCGACTCTGATGACCTGTATTTCTACATTACGCAGGACGAGGAGTACTTCTCGCAAACCTACGAAGAGCATCAACAGTCTTGGAATTAGCATGAGGATATTTAGCCCCAAACGATACGTTGCCTCGGTCGATCGCATCGACCTTGATACCCTGTGGGCCGACGGCAAAC
Source organism: uncultured Collinsella sp. (assembly GCA_900546475.1). GTDB lineage: Bacteria > Actinomycetota > Coriobacteriia > Coriobacteriales > Coriobacteriaceae > Collinsella. The sequence continues at coordinate 28,137 of URDI01000010.1, read as the reverse complement.
GCGCCATTCTGCTCGATCGCGATAACACTCTGGTTCCGCGCGACACCGAGCAGGTTCCCGCCGCGGTTTCCGCTTGGCTCGATACCGCCCGCGCCAAAGGCTTTAAGCTGTGCATGGTGTCCAACAACTGGCATCGCGATCAGGTCATGAGCTCTGCACGCGAGCTGGGACTCGAGGCCATCAGCCACGCCATGAAGCCCGCCCCGTTTGCCTTGAAGGCGGGTCTTAAGCGCCTCGGCGCCACGGCAGACGAGGCGGTGCTGATCGGCGATCAGCTGTACACGGACGTGTGGAGCGGTAACTTTGCCGGCGTTGACACCATTCTGGTCAAGCCGCAGGCAACCCAGGACCTGTGGTACACGCAGATCTTCCGTATCTTTGAGCGCCGGGCCCTGCGCGACCTTCCCTGCGAGGAATAGGTTTCGCCATGTCCCAGCACATCAAACACGGCTGCGACCATATCTTCTTTATCGGCTTTTTGGGCGCGGGCAAGTCGACGCTTGCGCGCAATGTGGGCACTATGTTCAAGCGTCGATTCATCGATACCGATCGCTTGGTTGTGCGTCGATGCGGCAAGTCGGTGACCGAGATATTTGAGACCGAGGGCGAGGATCGTTTTCGCGAGCTCGAGACCTCGGCACTCCGTTCGCTTCAAAGCGAGCGCAGCCTGCTGGTATCGTGCGGAGGCGGCATCGTCGAGACGCCGGTGAACATTGAGCTGATGCACGAGATGGGTACATGCGTGTACCTCGAAGGCGACTTTGAGGACTCGTTGCGCCAGATTCGTCGCTCCGATACCCGGCCCGATTTCCGCTCGCCCGAGCACGCTGCGCGCTTGTTTGAGCATCGCCGTCCGCTGTATCGCCAGGCGGCCGATATTACCCTTGATATTCGCAACAAGTCCTTCGAGGACGTTTCCTACCTTTGTGCCGAGATGCTTTTGGAGCGTGGACTGCTATGATTCGCCGTCAACTTATCAATTTCCAAAACCGCAGTGTCGATGTCCGCGTCGGTTTGGGGGCGTTCGAGGAGCTGTCGCGCATGTTTGCCTCGGCTGTGGGCAAGCCTAAGCGTGCGATGGTGGTTTGGAACGACGCCACATCCGAGCGTTTTGGCGAGGCTGTCGAGCATGCACTGGTTGACGCCGGTTTTGCCGTGTCGTTGCTCGTCCTCGAGGTTTCGCCTGCTGGTGCTACGCTGGTCGATGCCGATACCGTCTTTGGCGCCCTGTCGGCTAATGGCATTACCTGTGACGATCTCGTTGTCGCTGTCGGCGACACGGCGACCTGCTCAGTCGTTTGCTGGTGTGCCAATCAGTGGTGCGGTCGCACCGAGTGCGCCTTGCTGCCGACGACGTTTGACGCCATGCTCACGGTCGCGACGACCATGAAGCCGCTCGTTGCCTCGTCGACGAATGCGCTTCCCGCTATCGCGTTCCGTCCCGAGCCGGGCTTGGTCGTGTGCGACCTCGACCTTGTTCGCGAGGCGGACCCCGAGGACCTCAAGCTCGGCTATGCGGTACTTGTTGGCACCATGCTTTCGAGCAGCAAGTCCCGCTGGAATCAGTTTACTGAGACCGTCCCCGAGATTCTCGCGGGCGAGGAGGTCGCGCTCGTCAATGCCGTTCAGTGGTCTCAGACTGCCCGTAAGGACGTACTGATGGCCACGAACCCGAGCGCCCGCCATGCGCTCGATTTTGGCAAGATGGGGGAGCGTACCCTGCGCGCCTGCCTGGGTAAAGCCGCGGCGCAGGTTCCTGCCTACCAGCTGCTGTCTGAGGGCATGCGCTTTGAGGCGCGCTTAGCACATGATGCCTGCGACTTTGATATCGATTACGTCTTTGAGGTCGATGACTGCCTGGAGGACTTTGGTATCGAGGAGCTTGCCTTCGATCTGGAGCCTGCCTCATATATCGAGGAGTTCCGCAGGCAGCAGTTTGACCGCTCGAACCGTAGTATGTTGCCGCTGCCCGCGGCACTCGGCGCCATTCGTCTAACGAGCGTTGAGGACGAGGTCCTCGACCGCCATGCTCACGCCTACTTGGCTTCTCGCAAAGAACTTCTCTAGGATTTATTGACATACATCGTCTTTCGTATCATGTTGAGGGGCGGGTTTCCAATCGGTTGCGAATCGCGCGCGATTCCGTCGTTCGGTTGAGACCCGTTCCGTCTTTATAGAGACAACAAGAAAGGAATCTGCATGTCAGAGTTTGCTGCCGGTCCTGCCGGTCGTATCGAGCGTGTCCGTGCCCTGATGGTTGAGCGTGGCTACGACGCTATCGTGGTGCGCGACGAGGCCAACCTTCGTTGGCTTACGGGCGTCAAGGGCGTCTTCGATTACACCTTCGAGTTCCCGCATGCTGCGTTTATTACGGCCGACCAGTGCCTGTTCCATACCGACTCGCGCTATCTCAACAGCTTTGAGGAGAACACGTCCGCCGGCAGCCCCTGGGTCTACGACATGGACGAGGGCACCATCCCCGGTTGGGTCGCCGGCAAGATCGCGGCTAACAAGTGCCGTGTCTGCGCTGTCGAGGACGACATGCAGATCAACTTCTACCAGGGTATCCAGCGTGGCCTTGAGGATCGTTCCGTCGCCTGCATGCTGCCGCTGATGCATGACGACATTCGCAAGATGCGCGCCATCAAGGACGCCGAGGAGATCGAGCTCATGCGCCATGCGCAGTCGATTACCGACGCCGCCTTCCAGCACATGCTCGGCTATATTAAGCCCGGTATGACCGAGAAGCAGGTTCGCAACGAGCTCGAGAACTTTATGTTCGCCAACGGCGCCGACAGCCTGGCCTTCGGCTCCATCGTGGCGAGCGGCCCCAACACCGCCAACCCGCATGCCGTCCCGAGCGACCGCGTGATCGAGAAGGGCGACTTCGTTCTCATGGATTATGGCGCGGGCTATTGCGACTACCGCTCCGACATGACTCGTACCGTCGTGATGGGCGAGCCCACGCAGGAGCAGCTCGACTTGTACGCGCTCGTGCGCCGTGCGCACGAGGAGTGCGTCGCCGCCATCCATCCGGGCGTCGAGGGCAACGACATTTTCAAGCTTTCCAAGAAGATCATTGGCGATGCCGGCTATGGCGATTACTACAACCATGGTCTGGGCCACGGCGTGGGCATTGACATCCACGAGCTGCCCAACTTCAACCGCAGCAAGAATATCATCGAGGTCGGCTCGGTTATCACCATGGAGCCCGGCGTCTACCTGCCCGGCGTGGGCGGTGTGCGCCTGGAGGACTACGGCGTGGTCACCGAGAACGGCTACGAGCCCTTCACCAAGACGCCGCATGACCTTCACGTCATCGATTGCTAGTCTACTTCGGTAGATAGTTTGGGGCGGGGCCTCCGGAGCAATTCGGACGCCCCGCGTTCTCTTTTTATGCGCTCGCTGCAGGCGCCGTCTGCAAGTGTATAATTTCGCTCGTATGTAATTTGGACGCTTGTGCGTTCTGCCCATAACAAGAAAGGTCGCTATGCCTACCATTTCTACCGCCGACTTCAAGAACGGCCTCGGTCTCCGCATTAAGGACAAGGTCTACACCATCGTCGAGTTCCAGCATGTCAAGCCGGGCAAGGGCGGCGCGTTTGTGCGCTACAAGACCCGCGACATCAAGAGCGGCCGCGTCGTCGAGAACACCTGCAACGCCGGCACCAAGTTCGAGAGCGTCATGCTCACCACCCGTGAGTTCCAGTACCTCTACAACGATGGCACCGACTACATCTTCATGGACAACGAATCCTATGAGCAGGTTCCCGTTCCCGAGGACATGGTGGGCGAGAACTCCAAGTGGCTGCGCGAGAACGACATTTGCCAGCTGCTCTTCGCCGACGATGAGCTCATGGGCGTGACTCCGCCGATGTTCATCGAGACCACCATCGTCCAGACCGACCCGGGCTTTAAGGGCGACACCGTCCAGGGTTCCACCAAGCCGGCCACGATCGACACCGGCGCTGTCATCCAGGTCCCCATGTACCTCAACGAGGGCGAGGTCATCAAGGTTGACACCCGCGACGGCAAGTTCGTCTCCCGCGTCTAGCAACCAACTCTTCTAGGAGGACTCATGCCCCAGGAAATCAAGATTGACGGCATCGGCATTTCGCCCGATGTTCTGACCGCCATTGTCTCGCGCGCCGTGTCCGATGTCGAGGGCATCGCCTCCGTTGGCGTCAAGGACCTTGCCACCAACCTTGTCTCCATGATGCTCTCGTCCAAGGCCCCGGCTTCCGAGCCGGCGGTCGAGACCGAGGTCGTTGGCGACAAGCTCGCACTCACCGTGCGCGTTGTGGTGTTCTTTGGCTATCCGTTCAAGAAACTCGCCGAGGCCGTTCGCGCTGCCGTGGTCGCTGCCATCGATGCTCAGGTGGGCGTTGAGGTCGAGCGCGTTGACGTTTGCATCGACGGCCTCGTTTTCCCCAAGGAGTAACCTTTGAGCCTTAAGGTTTATCGCGGGCGTACGCTTGCCCGCAGTCAGGCGCTGCAGCTGCTGTTCCAGGCCGAGGCCACGGACAGCCCGCTCGAGCGCGTCCTCGAGGGCGATTTCCTGATCTCGAAGGGCCCCCTCGACCCCTATGCGCTGGAGCTGTGCCGCGGTGCCTACGAGCATATCGATCGCATCGACTGTGCCCTGCGCGCCGTCGCCAAGAACTGGGATCTTATGCGCATGCCCGGCGCCGACCGCAATCTGCTGCGTATCGCCGTCTACGAGATGCGCTTCCTCACCGACGAAGAGGTCTCGGACGCTATCGTGATCAACGAGGCCGTCGAACTTGCCAAGGCCTATGGCACCGACCAGTCCGCGTCGTTCGTCAACGGCGTGCTGGGCAAGATCGCGCGCAGCGAGGAGTTGCCGGGCGAGGACCTGTACCAGGAACTGCTGGCCGAGGATCGCGCTCGCGAGGAGGCCCAGGCTGCTGAGGCTGCCGCCAAGGTCGCTGCCGCTCAGGCTACCGCCGGTGTACTTGCCGAGGATGTGGACGCTGCTGAGGCCGTCGAGGCCGACTCCGTCGAGGAGTAGCCATGCCAGAGGGTTCTGTCCGCAACTTTGACGAGATTTCGGACCGTCTGGACCAGATCATCGCTACCGTTCGCTCCAAGGATACGTCCTTGGAGCGTTCACTCGATCTGTTTGACGAAGCGATTGAGCTGGGCTCCCGCGCGGTCGATATGGTCGACAAGTTTGAGCTGACGCCGCGTGAGGCCGATAAGCTCGAGCAGGAATACGATGAGGATGCGGCAAACGAATCCCAGGATAGCTAGGCCGCATCTCCGGATACGAATGGTTGATGGCATTCATGAAACGCGTGCGTCTTGATGACGAACTGATTTCACAGGGCATCTGCGCCGATCGCGCGGATGCCCTTCGCACTCTTATGGCCGGATTGGTCTCGAGTGGCGGCGAGCGCTTGACTTCGCCGGGCCTTAAGGTGATTCCGGGTCTGCCACTGCACGTGAAGGGGCGCATTCCCTATGTTGGCCGCGGCGGTCTTAAGCTCGAAGGCGCGCTTGATGCGTTTGGCATCAATCCGACGGGCCTTAGCTGTCTGGATGTGGGCTGCTCTACCGGCGGCTTTACCGATTGCCTGCTCAAGCGCGGAGCTGCGACCGTTGTCTCGGTGGACGTGGGTCGCGCCCAGTTCGATTGGTCGTTGCGTCAGGATGATCGCGTGACGCTGCATGAGCGCACAAACGTGACGCAGCTGCCTGAGCTTGGCTATGCCGGTGCCATCGACCTGGCTGTATGTGATGTCTCGTTTACCGGCATCGCGAATATCATCGACGCCGTGCTGGCGTGCCTGAAGCCTTCGGGTTCGTTCTGCACGCTCGTAAAGCCCCAGTTTGAGGCGCCGGCTGCGCTGGTGGGCGAGCGCGGTATCGTGACCGACCCCGCCGTCCGCCGCGATACGCTCGTGGCGGCGATTGAGCTTTTTGCCGCCAAGGGCCTGTTCCCGCTTGACGTGTGCGTGTCGCCCATCCATGGCGCTAAGGGCAACGTTGAGTTTTTCCTGTACGGCAGAAGGTTTGCCCCTGGTGAACGCACCGACGATGAGCTGCAATCCCAGGTATCGGCTTTGAGCGAGAAAGCTGCAACGCTATGAAGGTCTTTCTGGTTCCCAATTACTACAAGCAAGAGGCGGTCGAGAGCGGCCTGATGCTCGAGCTTTGGCTTTCGCGCCAGGGCTACGAGGTCGCATGGGCTGCCGACCAGCGATCGAAGCTTCAAAGCACGCCTGATATTGATGGCTCAGATCTGGTCATTACGCTCGGCGGCGACGGTACGTTGCTGCGCGCTGCCCGCATCCTCAACCATCGCGAGATTCCTATCCTCGGTCTTTCCTATGGTCACCTGGGCTTTTTAACTGCTGCGAGCCCCGAGGAGCGCGACATTCTGCAGGTTGTGAGCGATGCTCTGTCCGGCGAGCTCCACGTGAGCCGCCGCGCCACCATCGCCGCGGATATTGTGTCCGTGCGCGAAGACGGCGCGAAGGATGTCGTGCGCACGTTTGCCCTCAACGATATGGCACTTACGCGCGGCCCCCTGTCCGATATGGTCGAATTTGACATCACGGTGTCCGGCCATCATATCGACCGCCTTCGCGGCGACGGTGTCGTTGTTTCGACGGCGACCGGCTCCACCGGCTACGCGCTTTCCGCCGGCGGCCCCATTGTCAGCCCCGATTACACGGGTATGGTCTGTGTGCCCATCGCTCCGCATACCATTCAGGCTCGCGCTTTTTTGACCTCGCCGAGTGATGTCGTCGAGATCTTTATGTCCGATGACCGTCCGAGTGTTCCGGCGATCGCTATCGATGGACAGTTTATTACCTGCGATGGCACCGTTGAGAGCGTGGCCGTGCGCCGTGGTCCCGGCGACGTGCTGCTGCTCGATTACGGTCCCGAGAGCTTCTATAACTCGGTGAGCCGCGTGTTCTATGGAGTGCGCCATGATCGATGAGCTGCAGGTTTCCAACATCGCGCTCATTCGCGAGGCGACGTTGGTTCCGAGTGCGGGCCTAACGGTTTTGACCGGCGAGACCGGCGCCGGCAAGACCGCGCTGCTCTCGGCGCTCAAGCTCATTTTGGGCGAGCGTGCAGATTCGTCGACGGTGCGCGAGGGAGAGGCGCTGGCGAGCGTCGAGGCGCGCTTGTTCGACGGCCCGCACGACACGGAGGGCTTTACCGTGCAGCGCAGCCTTTCTGCCGAGGGTCGCAGCCGCGTCAAGATTGACGGCCGCATCGCCAGCGTGCGCGAGCTCTCCGAGCGCGTCGGCGTGATGATGGATCTGTGCGGCCAGCATGAACATCAGCGTCTGCTCGATCCGGCGCATCATGTTGCCATGGTTGATGCCTGGGCTGGTCGCTCTGCGCTCGAGGCGCTCGACCGTTACCGTGCCTGCTTCAAGGCGTCGCGTGCGGCTGCCAAGGAGGTCCGTCGCGTGGAGGAAGCCTCACGCGCGCAGGGGAGTCGCGTCGAGGAGGCGCGCTTCGCCCTGGAGCGTATCGCCGAGGTCGACCCCAAGCCGGGTGAGTATGAGGAACTCGAGGAGCTGCTGCCGCGCTCCGAACATGCCGAGGTACTGGTTGCCACAGCTAACGATGCCCATGCATCGCTTGCCGCCGAAGGTGGAGCGCTCGATGCCGTGAACAGCGCCGTGGCAGAGCTTTCCCGTATGGCTACCGTCGATCGCAAACTGGGCGACATTGCCGATGCGCTTTCGGATGCCTGCATCTCCCTTGAGGATAGCGCGAACGAGCTTCGTGCCTATCGCGATGGCGTCGCCTTCGACCCGCGCGAGCTCGCTCGCATGCGTGAGCGGTATTCCGACCTCAAGGGCCTGTTGCGTCAGTGGGGTCCCACCATGGACGATGTTTTTGCCATGCGCGATCGCTCGCAAGAGCTGCTGTCCCTGGTCGATGATGGCGATGAACAGATCAAAAAGGCGCGTGAGGCACTCGGGAGCGCCGAGCGCGAGCTGTTCGCTGCCGCCAAGGCACTCAAGCGTGCGCGTAATACCGCTGCTCCGCGTTTTTGTCACGAGGTTGGCCGCCAAATGGCGCGCCTGGAGATGGGCGGCGCCGAGCTCGTTTGGGAGTCGCGTGATCTTCCGCGCGCCGAGTGGACGCCGGCGGGTCCTTCAAGCTACGAGCTTTTGTATCGCAGCGGTGTCGGCTTGACGCCGCGTCCCCTGCGCCGCATTGCCTCGGGCGGCGAGCTCAGCCGCGTCATGCTGGCGAGCAAGGTGGTCTTGGGTAATGCTGACGGCGTCGACACACTGGTATTTGACGAGGTCGATGCCGGTGTCGGCGGCTCCACGGCTCGTGCTCTTGCTGGTGTGCTGGCCGATCTTGCCACTACGCATCAAGTGATTGTCGTAACCCACTTGGCGCAAGTCGCCGTCATGGCCGACAAGCATTATGTTGTCAGCAAGGAGCCGGGCGATGTTCCCCAGACGCATTTGGACGAGGTAACCGGCGAAGCGCGTACTGCCGAGATCGCCCGCATGCTGAGCGGCGATCAGTCCGAGGCAAGCTTGGCCCACGCAAAGCAGATGCTCGAAGAAGTTCGAGGCTAGGTCGTATCAGCGGTGTTGGTGGGACAAAATAGACTGAAATTTTTGTCCCACTACGCGTTTTACTCAACGACCTTGTCCGGCTGGATGAGCTCCTCGTAGTAGCTGATATGTTCACGAGCGTCTTCAATCTCGGGCAGCAGGAAGTTGTAGATAACTTCGATGATCATCGTGGCGCTGATCTTGGAGAACGCAAAGTCACCCGTCGTCAGCAGCGCCTCGTGGTTGACGGTATTAAAAGTGTAGTCTGCCAGGCGCGCGAGTGGAGACTTGCTGTCGCTGCTGATGACGACTACGGTGGCACCGCAGTCGCGAGCCGCTTTTGCCATGCGATTCAGTCGGCGCGACTTGCCGGAGTTTGAGATGAGCACGATGACGTCACCCGGGCGCAACGTGAGCGCAAAGCCGATTGATGTCTCGCTAATGGTGCTCGCCATGCAGCGCAGGCCCAGCTGCGAAAACTTAAACGTCGCATCGAGCGCGACCGCGTTCGTATTTCCCACAGCCGCAAACTCAATAACCCCTGCATGCTTAAGGGCATGCACAACAGCCGCCAACGTATCGTGGTCGATCCCGTCGATGGTCGCATTAAGCTCGCTCACCTTGGCAGCCAGGATGTTCTTAAGGCTCTGCTCCATATTGTCGAGCGAGACTTCGTCAGTCAGGCCCTCGTTGCGCTGGCTTTCCAAATCCCTCGCCAACGAAAACTGAAAGCTGCGGAAGCTGCCAAAGCCAAGCTTGCGGCAGAAGCGCGAAACGGTCGCCTCGGACGTGGCGGCGGTGCGCGAGAGCTGAGCCGCCGTGAGGCGTGGCGCCTCGGACTGGTGCTCCAATATATAGTCGACAATGCGCTGCTCGGATTCGCTGTATCCCTGATGGGTACTAATGAGGGAAAGTGCGCTCTTGCTACTATCGGTCATGGATGGCTCCTGGTTGGCATGATAATCGGACTCGTTTTGTACTGTCATAGTATAGGGGGATTTTCAATTACAAGATACACCTTGCCGTTTCAAGTGTTGATGGTAAACTTTCACCTACCGTTTACGGTTATGAAAGAACCTTTCACCGGAGAATTGCTCCTTGTCTCTTCTCACGCGGACGGTAGGTTGGTATCTTTCAGTTGTGGAAAAGCGCGCAAGGACGCGCGTGTAGGGGAGCGCCTGCGGGCGCAAAACTTAAAAAGGAGGGACACATGGCTAAGTTTGACATCATCGCCGCCACCGGTTGCCCGACCGGTATCGCGCACACCTTCATGGCGAAGGAGGCGCTGGAGAAGGCAGCTGCCGAGCGCGGTCTGACCATTAAGGTCGAGACCCATGGCCAGGTCGGTGTCGAGAACGAGCTCACCAAGAGTGAGATCGCCGGTGCCAAGGCCGTCGTCGTCGCAGCCGATAAGGATGTCCAGGCGGAGCGTTTCGCCGGCAAGCGCTTGGTTTCCGTTGGTGTTTCCAAGGCCCTGTCCGTCGAGGCAGCCGGTAAGCTGATCGACCGCGCGCTCGCCGCCAAGGGTGACGACTCGGTTGCGGCTGCTGCCGATGTCGAGGATGAGGTCGAGGAGAAGGAATCTATCGGCCACATCATCTACAAGCACCTCATGAACGGCGTCAGCCACATGCTGGTCTTCGTCGTCGCCGGTGGTGTCCTGACCGCCGTTTCGTTCCTGTGGGGCATCACGTCCTTCGATTCGACGGCGTCTGACTACAACAGCTTTGCCGCTATGCTTAAGATCATCGGCGGTATCGCCATGAACCTCATGGTTCCCGTGCTTTCCGCCTATATCGCCGAGTCCATCGGCAAGCGCCCGGCGCTCGTCCCCGGCTTCGTTGCCGGTATGGTCGCCATCCAGGGCCTGCCCGTTAACGCCGAGACCGGCATGATCGACGCCGGCGGCGCCGGCGTGGGCTTCGGCTTCCTGGGCGGCATCGTCGGCGGCTTCCTCGCTGGCTATGTCATCCTGCTGCTCGAGAAGGTCTTCTCCAAGCTGCCCAAGAATCTGGACGGCCTCAAGGCTATCTTCCTTTACCCGCTGTTCTCGACCGCCATCGTCGGCCTGGTCATGCTCGGCATCTCCGGCCCCATGGCTGCCATCAACACCGCCATGATGGACTTCCTCAAGGGTCTGTCCGCCTCTGGCGCCATTGTCCTGGGCCTTGCCATCGGCTGCATGTGCGCCGTTGACATGGGCGGCCCGGTCAACAAGGCTGCTTACGTCACCGGTACCGCTATGCTCACCGAGGCCTTGGCTGCTGGCGTTGGCACCGATACCTACAACTTCGGCACCAACTTCATGGCTGCCGTCTCCGCCGCCTGCATCGTTCCGCCGCTGATCACCACCTTCGCCGTCGTCGTTGGCAAGAAGTACTTCAGCCAGGAGGATCATGACGCCGGTATCGTCAACCTCATTCTTGGTTGCACCCACATCACCGAGGGCGCCATTCCGTTCATGACCAAGAACATCTGGCCCGTCATGCCCATCATGATGCTCGGTTCCTCCATCGCCTCGATCCTGACCATCATGTTCAACGTTCACGATCCGGCGCCTCACGGTGGCTTCCTGGTCCTGCCCGTTGTCGAGAACGGTCCGCTGTGGGTCCTCGCGATCCTCATCGGCGCTGTGATCGGTGGCATCCTGTTCGTGGCCTTCAAGAAGTACGACTTCGAGAAGAATCAGAAGGCCGCTCCTGCAGCCAAGCCCGTTGAGGCCCCCAAGGCCGCTGCCGTCGAGGCTCCCAAGGCCGAGGCTGCCGACTTCGTGAAGGTCGAGAATGTCTTTGTCGCCGAGGACTTCGCTTCTCGTGACGAGGCTCTGAGCTTCGTTTCCAACCAGGCCGTCAAGGCCGGTATCGCAAACGACGCCGACGCCGTGATGAACGCCTTCCTGGCCCGCGAGGCCGAGGGCACCACGGGCATGATGGAGGGCTTCGCCATTCCGCATGCCAAGTCCGACGCCATTACCGAGGCTGCCGTCATCGTCGTTAAGGACGAGTCCGGCGTGACCGGTTGGGACACCATGGACGGCGCTCCCGTCAACGTGGGCATCGCCCTGCTCATCCCTGGTGCACAGGCTGGCACCACGCACCTCAAGATCCTGTCCAAGGTCGCCGAGGCGCTCATGGACGAGGACTTCCGTGCCACCGTCAAGGGTTCCACCGACGCCGCCGAGATCGCCAAGACGATCAACGCCCGCCTGGTCTAATCCCACAGTACGCGAATAACATCGCCCCCTGTAACAAAGGCGAGGACTCCCTACGGGTCCTCGCCTTTTTTCATACCACCCGGCACTCAGGGACGTTCCTTTCCTGCCGGCACCCCGGGACACTCCTTAGTCCCCAACAGGGCATAAATAGCCCTCATCGACTGAATCACCCACGCAAACAATAATTCAGCCAGAATTCCTTTTGCACGATATTTCTTGGACGGAAGCATGTTCCCGCAGCTCGCCTGCCGGGCGGGGCGGTTAAGTTTGTCGCGAGTTCCGCACGCAAAGGAAAGCACTTAATGTGCTTTCCGTCTTGCGCAGGACTGTAGAGCAGCAAACTTAACCGCCCCGCCCGGCAGGCGAGCGGACAGCGAACGACATCTGTCCAACAATTCGTGCGAAACACAATGAAAAACCGTTTGATGTGAGTTAATATAAACAACGTCGTGAATCTGACTCCTGCCACATGCATGACAGGGGTTAAACACAAAAAAGGAGTCAACTATGGTTTCTGAGAAGGCTACCCTCGTTAATCCTCAGGGTCTGCACATGCGTCCGGCTGGTCTGTTCGCCTCCACCATGGGCAAGTACGCCTGTGACGTGACGGTCGTCACCCCCGAGAAGGAGGTCAACGGCAAGTCCCCGATGGCCCTCATGGCTGCTGGTATCCCCTGCGGCACCGAGGTCGAGGTCAAGTGCGACGGCGCCGACGAGGCCGAGGCTCTGGCTGCTGCCATCGAGCTCATCAAGAGCGGTCTTGGCGAGTAGAACTCAAACGGGTCGCATGTTGAACAACTAAGTTCATATTTGGGGGCGCAGTGACCTGTCTTAAGGTAGCTGCGCTCTTTTGTCATGGATATGGCAAAACGCTTTATCACATGACACGGAGAGAGGAATGGGAATGTATCAGGGAGTCAACGCTTCCGAGGGCATCGGTATCGGCACCGTCATGGTCGCCGTCGATCCCGACTTGACGTTTGAGCCGCACGAGGTTGCTGATTCGGCAGCAGAGAAGGAGCGCTATCAGACCGCTCTTTCGGTCTTCTGCGAGAAGACTCAGGCTCAGGCCGACCACATGAAGGAGACGGTGGGCGAGGCCGAGGCCGAGATCATGAGCGGACACATTGTCCTGGCTCAGGATCCGGGCATGACCGACGCCATCAACGCCGCCATTGACGGCGGCACCTGCGCCGAGCAGGCGCTCATGGACACCTCGACCATGTTCGAGAACATGTTCCTGTCCATGGACGATGAGATGTTCCGTCTGCGCGCGGCCGACATCGCCGACATCCGCACCGGTATTCTGGCCGAGCTGCTGGGCAAGGAGGTCGTCGACCTTTCCGTCCTGCCCGAGAACACCGTCGTTGTCGTGCACGACCTCACGCCGTCCATGACCGCCACGATCGATAAGGCCCACGTTGCCGGTATCGTCACCGAGACTGGTGGCCGCACGTCGCACTCCGCAATCATTGCGCGCGCCCTCGAGATCCCGGCTGTCCTTTCGGTTTCCAACAGCTGCACCGCACTGCGCAACGGCATGACCGTTGTCGTTGACGGTGGCAAGGGTATCGTCGAGGCCGATCCCGATGAGGAGACGCTCGCCGCCTACACTGCCAAGGCCGAGGCTTTCGCTGCCGAGAAGGCGGCTCTCGAGGCCTTCCGCGGCAAGCCGTCCGTGACTGCCGACGGTATCAAGAAGATCATTGCCTGCAACATCGGCAACCCCGATGACGTGCCCAACGCGCTCGATCACGATGCCGAGGCTATTGGCCTGTTCCGTTCCGAGTTCCTGTTCATGGACTCTGCTGAGCTTCCTTCCGAGGAGGAGCAGTTCAACGCCTACCGTAAGGTCGCCAGCGCGCTCAAGGGCGCTCCGGTCATCATCCGCACGCTCGATGTGGGTGGCGACAAGGAGATTCCGTACCTGCACATGGTCAAGGAAGAGAACCCCTTCATGGGCTTCCGTGCCGTGCGTTACTGCCTGGCCAACCCCGATCAGTACAAGGTCCAGCTCCGCGCCCTGTTGCGCGCCAGCGCCTTTGGTGACGTCAAGATCATGATCCCGCTCGTCACCTGCGTCGAGGAGGTCTTGGCTGTCAAGGAGCTCGTCGAGCAGTGCAAGACCGAGCTGACCGAAGAGGGTCGCAAGTTCAACGAGAACATCGAGGTCGGCATCATGGTCGAGACGCCTGCCGCCTCGCTGCTCGCTGACCGCCTGGCCGAGGTCGCCGACTTCTTCTCCATCGGCACCAACGACCTGATCGGCTACACCATGTGCGCCGACCGTGGCAACGACACCATCTCCAACCTGTACCAGGTTTACTATCCCGCCGTGCTCCGCTCGCTCAAGAACATCATCGAGAGCGGCGTGAAGGCCGGCATCATGGTCGGTATGTGCGGCGAGGCCGCTGCCGATCCGTTGCTCGAGCCGCTGCTGATCAGCTGGGGCCTGGAGGAGTTCTCGATGAGCGCTCCGTCCATCCTGCGCGCCCGCAAGACCATCAGCCAGTGGACCAAGGCCGAGTGCGACGAGCTTGCCGAGAAGGCGCTCGCCTGCAACACCGCTGCCGAGGTCAAGGCACTGCTCGAGTCCGCAGCTCGCTAATTTGGTATCAGAGGTAACCGCGTGGTTGGAATGGGCCGGCCACGCGGCCCTCACATATACAGGGGGTACTGTAAATGTTCTACACGCTAACCGCTAACCCGGCTGTCGACATGACGGTTTCGAGCTCTCCGCTCGAGCCCGACGAGAACGTCCGCACCGGCTCGGCCAGCTACACGGCTAACGGCAAGGGCCTCGACGTGTCCTTCGCCTTTAAGAAGATGGGCGTCGACACCGTCGCGCTCGGTTTCTTCGCCGGCTTCACGGGCAAGTTCATCGTCGAGGAGGTCATGAACCTGGGTTGCCTTTGCCGCCCGGTCTGGACCGACGGTATCACGCGCATTAACACCTACGTCAACGATGGCCAGCACGAGTACGGCATCCTCAACCCCGGTGCTCCGATCACGCCGCAGCACCAGGAGGAGCTCTACAACATCCTGGACACCGCGGGCGACCTTGAGTGCCTGATCGTCTCCGGTTCCGTGCCTCCCAAAGCTACGCCTGACTTCCTGGCTCAGGTCATGGAGCACGCTCAGGCCCGCGGCGCCGACGTCGTCCTGGACCTGTCCTCCGACAAGCTCAAGGAGCTCGCTCACAAGAAGCCGCTGCTCATTAAGCCGAACCATCACGAGATGAAGGCTATCTTCGGCGTGCCGGTCGACACCGACGACGAGGTCCGCGTTGCCATGAAGCTGGCTCACGAGGCCGGCGTCCAGAACGTGCTGCTCACCCGTGGTAGCCGCGGTGACGCTTACTTCTCCAACGGCGAGGACATCTGGTATGCCAAGCGTGAGTTCAACATCAAGCTTGTCTCTTCCGTCTGCGCCGGCGACTGCACCCTCGCTGCGTTCCTGCACAAGTGGTACAGGGATCGCGACAACGTCGAGGAGGCCATGAAGCTCGCTATGGCCACCGGCGCCAACGTCGCTGAGTCCGTCGGCATCGGCGACTTCGGTCACGTTGACGAGTACAGCAAGCGCGTTGCCGTCCGTAAGCTCGATCGCAAGTAAGCGAAACGCGACATATTCGTGCGCATGCGGCGTCCCGGTTTTGATCGGGGCGCCGTTTTTTCGTTGGAAAAGTGAGATGAAACCGCCCTTCACCGCTTCCACACCGTTCGCCGAGTTGTTGTAGCCTTTTGCCGAAGCGTGGAATATACTTTCATTAACACGTTGCTTCGTGAAAGGAACATTCATGATTTACACGCTCACTGCAAATCCCGCCATTGACTACAACATCTCCTGCGATGGCCTGTCCGCCAATACCGTTACGCGCACCCGTAACGCGGTCTACACCCCCAACGGCAAGGGTCTCAACGTCTCGTTTACGCTCGACCACTACGGCGTCGACACCACGATCCTGGGCTTCTTCGCCGGCTTCTCGGGCGAGTTCATCGTTAAGGGCGCCGAGGCCCTGGGCGTGCCCGTCAAGCCCGTGTGGACTGACGGTATCACGCGTGTCAACGTGTTCCTCAACGCCGGTCCCGACACCGAGTACAACATGGTTAATGCCGGTGCCGCCATTAACGAAGCCAACGAGCAAGAGATGTTTGAGCTCATCGATTCGCTTGACGACATGACCTGCCTGGTCATTAGCGGCTCGCTGCCCCCCAACACCTCCGAGGGCTTCCTTGCCGAGGTCCTGCGTCGAGTGAAGGCGAAAGGCGCCGAGTTCGTGCTCGATATCTCGAGCCATCAGCTGGCCGACCTCATTGCTATGGAGCCGTTGCTCATTAAGCCTAACGACGACGAGCTGCTCGACATCTTTGGCATTAAGGTGAGCGGTGGCGACGACGAGTCCGTCAAGGGCGCCATGGCCGAGCTGCACGCCAAGGGCGCTAAGAATGTACTGCTGACGCTCGGCGGCGACGGCGCGTACTTCTCCAACGGCGAGCACATCTGGTTTGCCAACCGCACCTTCGACGTCAAGCTGCTGTCGACCGTCTGCGCGGGCGACTCCTCGCTGGCCGCCTTCCTGTCCGTGTGGCACGACGCCCCCGAGCGCGTCGAGGATGCCCTGCGCCTCTCGATGGCCACCGGCGCCAACGTGGTCGAGTGCCCGGGTCTGGGCGATTTTGCCAAGGTCGATGAGTATCAGAAGGGTATTGCAATCCGTCAGGTTTGCTAGTTCCGGCACCTTGCCTGAATAGTTCAATTATTTCGCATCCGTCTTAGACCAGGACGGATGCGTTTTTGTTTATCGGACTTGCGTGTGCAGTGGAGGCTGTTTCTTGCTAGACTTCTTGCAGACGCAATCGATAGCCAATTTGATAGTCGCAGGAGGCCATAGGCATGTGCAATGTTTCGCTCAAAGGTACGCAGCCGACCGATGCCTCTATCCGTGTCCTGCGTGCGCTTGAGGCAGCAGGTCTTGAGGCTTGGTACGTGGGCGGTTGGGTACGTGATGCCCTGATGGGACGCCCCAGCCACGATGTTGACATGTGCTGCAGCGGCCTGTGGCAGGAGTCCAAAGAGGCGCTCGAAGCGGCTGATATTGCCGTGGTTGAGTCGGGCATAAAATTTGGCGGCATCACGGCTATTTGCGATGATGAGCGCATTGAGGTCACCACCTACCGCCTAGACGGCTTTTACACCGACGGCCGCCATCCCCAGAGTGTGGAGCGTGCGGCGTCGCTTGAGGACGATCTGGCGCGTCGTGACTTTACCGTTAACGCTATGGCCTGGCATCCCGAGCGTGGTCTTGTCGACCGCTACGATGGTCAGGGCGACCTAGACCGCAAGCTCATCCGCGCCGTTGGAGATCCCAAGCGTCGTTTTAACGAGGACGCGCTTCGCATGCTGCGCGCGGTGCGTTTTGCCTGCCGTCTGGATTTTATGATCGAGCCTAAGACTAAACAGGCGCTTGCCGAGTGCGCGCCGCTGCTCGATGCCGTGGCGCGCGAGCGCGTGGGTATTGAGCTTGAGGGCATCCTTTCGACCGGCCACGGGGGAGACGCCATGCTGCGCTACCCCGAGCTTGTTTGCGCCGCCGTGCCCGAGCTCGCGTCCGCTCGCGGGTTTGATCAACGCAGCGTCTATCATGCGTTTAACGTCTACGAGCATATCGCCCGCGTGCTGACGGTGGCAGGGGAGCTGGCGCTGTGCGACGGCGTCGCGCCCTCGTCGAGCCTTATGTGGGCGGCGTTTTTGCACGACGTTTCCAAACCCGAGTGCTTTACGGTCGATCACGACGGCAGCGGCCACTTCTACGGTCATCCCGAGCTCGGCGCCAAGAAGGCGCGTGTCATCATGGATCGCCTGGCGCTTTCGCACGACTTGGTCCGCGACGTGTGCCTGCTCATTAAGTACCACGACAAGCCGCTGCGCCCCGAGCGCTCCTGCTTGCTCAATATGATGCGCTTGCTTTCGGGCGAGGGCGTCGACACGGCCCGCCTGATTGACGAGCTTATGGACCTTAAGCGTGCCGATACGCTGGGCAAGGCGCCATCATGCTTCTATTACGTCGAGACGATTGAGGAGATGCGCGCGCTGGCGCACGAGCTGCTGGAGGCGGGGGAGCCCTATACGCTCAAGATGCTCGCCATCAACGGCGGCGACCTAATCCGTGCCGGAGTCAAGCCCGGGCCGGAACTGGGTCAGCTTCTCAACTCCGCCCTCGTCGCCGTGATCGAAGACAACATTCCCAACGAGCGCGAAGCTCTTTTGGTCCATCTCAACTTGAATTAGCTACCCAGTTTACCTGCGCGTTCCATAACCTGCCGACAATTTTTTCGGCAATTTGGAATTTCTTCTTGCGCTGATGTTTTTTGTCCCGTAATATATGTCCTCGCAGCACGGCAGTGCAGATGTCATGTGGCCCGTTCGTCTAGCGGTTTAGGACGCCGCCCTCTCAAGGCGGAGATCACCAGTTCGAATCTGGTACGGGCTACCACTTCTTTTCTGCCGAGCCCTATGGCCCGTTCGTCTAGCGGTTTAGGACGCCGCCCTCTCAAGGCGGAGATCACCAGTTCGAATCTGGTACGGGCTACCACGCATCTGATACCCGGTCTTTCCACGGAAGGCCGGGTTTTTTATTATCAAACAACTGTCTGTCATTCCCGTTTGAACAAGAGCTTTGCGTTCTGCTTATGGCCCTTACGGGTACAATAACCAAGATATTTTGACTGTTAGAAGGAGTCTCATGACGGAGTCCTCTCAGCATACGTCCAAGCCCCAGGTCGAGGTTGAGGCCTCGGGCGGCGATGACAATAAGAGCGCACGCCGCGGCGCAATCTTTATCGGCGTTGTGCTGGTGGGTTATATCGTCTATCTGGTGGTAACCGGGCAGATGGGGCAGTTCTGGGCTGCTATGTCGAGCGTCCAGGCGCCCTGGCTCGTTGTCGCGTGTCTTTGCATGTTTATGTATCTGTTCTTTGGCATTGTGGCCTATGCGATCGCCGTCTGGCTCGACCCCAATTCACCCGTCGGCATTCGCGACCTGATCTCGGTCGAGGCGAGTGGCATCTTCTTTGGCAACCTGACGCCCATGATGATGGGCTCTACGCCTGCCCAGATCTACCGCCTGACCAAAGCGGGCCAAAACGTGGGCGAAGCGGGTGCCACGCAGTTCACCCGATTTATTGTGTATCAGTTTGGCCTCGTTGCCTGGGGCGCTATCCTATTGCTTGCTCGCATGCCGTTTTTTGCCGAGCGCTATGGCGACATGACGCTGCTGTGCGTCTTTAGTTTTGGCGGTCACTGCTGCATCCTGCTCGGCATCTTCGCCGTCGCGCTCATGCCTAAGACCGTCACGCGCGTCGCCCATTGCATCATCAATTGGCTCGAGCGAATGGGCGTCTCGGCCACCAAGATTGAGGGCTGGCGTACGTTTGTCGACGGCGAAATCTACTCTTTCTCCGAGAAGTTCAAGCTTTCAGCCGGCCACTTTTCGTCCATGCTGCTCACGGTGGTCATCACCATGTTGCAGCTCGCGTTTTTCTACCTCGTGCCGTATTTCCTGATGCTTGCCTTTGGCCACCACGAAGTCGACTTTTTCTCGGTCATGGCCGCGAGCGCCTTTGTTCAGCTCCTGAGCTCTGCTGTTCCCCTGCCCGGTGGCACCGGCGGTGCCGAGGGTGGCTTCGCGCTGTTCCTGGGTCATTTCTTTGGGTCGGCGTCGACCGCCGGTTATCTGCTGTGGCGCCTCATTACGTTTATCGCGCCGACGATTTTGGCCGCGCCCCTGCTGGGTCTTAAGAGCGCTCACAACGAGAGTATCCACTCACGCTGGGATCGCGCGATGCGCAAGCTCGGACGATCGCCTCAGACGTCCTCTAAGCCTGCAAAGCCCCATCCTGTGAATGCGGTTACCGTGGATCCCAATCAGCATGCTCAGAAGGCTTCTGGGGCCGCCAAACCCTCGCATAAGGCCTATGTGCGCCAGACAGGTGACGGCATTCGTGTGTCCCCGGCTGCTTTGAACAAAAAGAAGCTCCCTAAGGCGTAACAGTTGGTCGTGCGTTCTTCATGTTGCCGGGCTTTTTTGTGCCGGATGGGGGATAATCCTCTTACGTAGATTAACTCTCATCTGTTGATGAATGCTCACATTCCGAAGGGACACGTCCATGGACACCAGCAAACCGCGCCTCGACCGCCGCATCGTTCGCAGCCGCAATGCCATCCTTTCTGCGTTTGAGCGCCTGCTGATGGATAAACCGCTTGCCGATATTACCGTGAGTGCCATCGCGCGTGAGGCAAATGTCGATCGCAAGACCTTCTACGTGCACTTTGGCACGGTCGACGGCCTGCTCGATGCCATCGCCGCCGATGTGGTCGAGATGATCGTCGACTCGGTCGAAAAGACGCTTTCCACTATGGGCAGTGACCCCAACGAGCGCGCCCTTGGAGCGGCGGCTACCTTCTTTAAGACCATCAACGAGGCACTTTGCAATAACCTCGTGCTCAATCGCCAGCTGATTGAAAACATCCCGCTCGACGATTTTATGACGCGTTTGCGCGTGCCGCTCGAGCATGAGATTGCCGAGCGCGATCTGCTGCCCCAAGGTCTCAAGGACGAGATGTTCGACTACTATCTGGCGTTTTTGCTGTCGGGTATTATCGGAATCTATCGCACATGGGCGCTGTCTGACGGCTCGGTTCCTATCGAGCGCGTCTCGGAGGTCGCCAACGACCTGACTCTCAATGGCCTGTCGAGTCTGGAATCTCGCTTGGATTAGGCGCAGGCTCGAGTTCGTGAGGCGCTTGTCGGGGTGCAGCCCGATCGATCAGGCGACGAGCATCCCGCCGAAGCAGTCGATGACCGGGCTCAGGTAGACCTTCTCGCCGCCCGGGAGCCTGAACTCGGTGATGTCGGTGAGCCACAGCAGGTTGGGCTCGTCGGCGTGGAAATTCCTGTTTACGAGGTTCTCCGGCGCCTTGTAGACCTCGCCGGCGTAGGAGCTGTAGCCTGAGGATCCTTAAAAGAAAGTCCAGTTTATCCTTTCCACCCCAATTGGGAATCCTCCGATGCGCCTTCGCACGCTCGCATGACCTCGATACCGTGCGAGCGTGCGAACTCGACGAGCTCTGCGTTGCGGGCGTTTATGGTGCCGAAGGCGGCGGGACACACGATAAGGCGCGCGCAGTGGACGAGGAGCTCTTTGGCGCGGGCTATGGTTCTATCCCCGATCGGCTCGAAGGCGCGCTCGGCCACGCATTCCGCCGCCAGGTCGCGCGCGAGCTCGCAGTCGATGTCCCCTTCGTGCAGAACGCCCGTGTAGAACGCCTTGCCCTGCCGGATGAGCTGGCGAAACACAGCCGACCCCGTACCTGCGCCGGCGATGACGAACGTGTGCGCATCGCCGTGCGGGCGTCCAATTTCCACGCTGCCGAAGCGCTCGTTGAAGGTGCCATGTTGAAGGCCGTAGAGCTCGCCAATCGTCTCGCGCGTGAATATGTCCTCGGGTGCGCCGGCGCGGAAGACCCGGCCGTCCTTCACGCAAATCACCTTGTCGGCGCTTTTCTGCGCGAGCTCGAGTTCGTGGATGGACATGATGACAGCCACATTCCGCGATTTCGCAAGGTGGCGAAGTATTCGCAGCAGGTCGATCTGGTAGCGGATATCGAGATATGACGTGGGCTCGTCGAGCACGAGCACGCGCGGATCCTGCGCGATGGCGCGTGCGAGCATGACGCGCTGGCGTTGCCCGTCGCTTATCTGCATGAAGTCGCGCTCGGCGAGCTCTTCCACATGTGCGGTTTTCATGGCCTCGTCGACCCGACTATGGTCGTCGGGCGAGAGTGTGCCCATTCGCCCGGTGTAGGGGTGCCTTCCCGCCTCTACGACATCGCGGCAGGTGAGGAGCTCGGTCCGGGGGCGATCTGTCAGCATAACGGCAAGGTTCCTTGCAAACTCCGCCGTCTTCCATCGGGAAATCTCCCGCCCGTCGAGCTCGACTGCGCCGGCAAGCGGTGCCAGATGGCGTGTGATGGTTTTCAAGATGGTCGACTTGCCCGAGCCGTTCGGCCCGATGAGCGCCACGACGTCGCCCGCGCGAACCTCCAGATCGACGCCTTCGACTACGACCTTCTTGTCGTAGCCCGCCGACAGGTCGCTTATGTGGAAAAGCGGCGCTCCGTCAGCCTGCGTTTCGACCGTAGTTTCGAGGTTCGGCTCCGCTCGGAGGAGGCGTTCCGCGCGCAGTTCCGCACGAGCCGAAAGTGCCTTCTGGCGCTTTCGTGCGAGCTCAGGACTGTCTAAGCATGGAATGTCCCCTCCGAGCGTTTTGGGCCGCGGCACGAATTCCCCCATCTACCTCACCCGCTTCTTCAACATGAGCGCGATAACCACCGGAGCGCCGAAGATGGCGGTGACGGCGCTGATGGAAAGCTCGACGGGAGAGAACAGCGTGCGCGCGATCAAATCGCAGCCCGCGCAGAAGATGGCGCCTCCCAAGAAGCACGCAGGAATCACGCGGATGGGCTTCGACGACTTTAGCGCCGACTTCACGAGATGCGGAACCGCGATGCCTACGAACGACACCGGACCAGCGAACGCGGTCACGCAGGCGGAGAGCATGCTCGCTAGAAGGACGAGCACCACGCGGAAGCGTTCGACGTTCACGCCGACGCTTTTCGCGTAGGCTTCTCCCAGCTGGAAGGCGGAAAGGGGCTTCGATATCGCGAATACGCATGCGCTCACGGTGATCACCACGACCGCGATGACCGCGATGTCGTCCCAGCTCGAACCCGAGAAGCTACCCAAAGACCAGTTGTGCAGGTTCACGATGGACTGGTCGTCGGCGAAGGCGATGAGGAAGTTCGTCGCCGCCGAGCAGATGTATCCCACCATGACGCCCGCCACGATGAGCATGGCCATGGAACTTATGCGCCGTGCGATGAGGAGCACGAAGCCGATGGTGATAAGCGAGCCCAGAAACGCTGCGGCCACCATGGCCGGCGAAGACATGGCCATGTTCGCGCCTAGAAGTACGATCATCGTAAGCGCGACGACGAACTTTGCGCCCGAGGAGACGCCCAAGATGAACGGGTCGGCGATGGGGTTGTTGAAAAACGTCTGCAGCAGGAACCCGGAGAGCGAAAGTGCCCCGCCGAGAAGCACGGCTGAAAGCACGCGCGGCAGGCGAATCTCCCAGATGACCTGGCTTTCCATGAAATTGGCCGCGCCGCCCGAAAGGATGCCGGGGATGTGGTCTGCGGGCACGAGCACGCTCCCGATGCACAGGTTGGCCCCGACGAGCACGATGAGGGCAACAGCGAGCAGCGCCGTCACGACGCGACACCGCGCGGCGCGCCCCGATTCGTCGTATGCCATGGAAAGCCGGCTTCTCATGGCGCTAACCGAGCTTCCTCAGATAATGGAAGTCGCTCGCGTTATCGCCGGTGAACGCCCCGTGCAGCTCGTCGATAATGTCGGCGGTAGAAGTCATCTGCTGGTACATGTCGGCGCTTGTGACCCAGACGTTGCCGTTCTTCACGGCTTTGAACTGCGACAATAGCGCGTTTTTGCCTACGAAGTCGTTCAAGGTGGTAACTGACTCGTCGATGGTGCCGTTGTAGACGATGATGTCGGCATCCTTCGCCGTCGCGTAGAAGCGCTCCATTTCGAGCGTTACTGACGAACCTGACGTCGACGACGCCTGCGCGTCATCGAGCGCATAGCTGCCGCCTGCAAGCTCGATCATCTGCGCCACGTAGTCGCCCGCCCGCCGCGTGACGGCGGCCCCGTTCGAGTTAATGTAGAAATACGCCACGGTTTTACCTGACGACGCGAGCCCCGACGTTTGCTCGACGCGGGCCTTCTGCTCGTTGAACAGGTGCGCGGCCTCGTCTTCCTTGTCGAATAGGACGCCGAAAAGCTTAATCCACTCAACGCGCCCGAGTGCTTCGGGCTCGCTCGACGACTGTTCGGTGAGCACGACGAGCCCGAGCTTCTGCAGCTTTTCCTTCACATCGGGCGTGTGGTTGATCATGGTGTTCTCGATGGCGAGCGTGCAGCCCGAGGCCGATATTCGCTCGTAGTCGGGCGCGCTGTACTTGCCGCCGTAGGCGATCGCCCCACTTTCGAGCGCGCTTTTGAAGCCCACGACCGAGCAATCGTCGGCCTTCGTGCCCGACATGATGATATTGTCGTTCGCATCGAGCGCGTCGACCAGGCACATCGTCGCCGACGACACGAGGTACACCTTGTCGGCGGGGCGCCTTATGACCGCGATGTCGGAGCTCAACCCATCAGGTACCTTCGCATCTTGCGGCACCACGAGGAAACGTTCCCCATTCGAAACGCAGATAAGCCGCAGACCGCCTTTGAACTCGTCGACAGTGAAGTGCTCGGCGTATTCAAGCTGAAGCGCCCCCGTCGGCTCCCAGCCACAGCCCAAATCGGCGTTGTGGAAGTCGGCCGCGGCGCTTGAAGCCGTTCCCACAGGGGAGCCGCCGCTTGCTTCGTCGCCCGATTTCTCCTTCATGGTGGATGAGTCGAAGTGGATCGTGTAGTCGATGGTGTGCGGCGTCGACATGGCGACGGTCTCGGCCGACACGGCGATGTCCTCGTCGAGCGTGACGGGTATCTCGAACGTGGAGTTGCCGCCGTCGTTTACGGGCGCGTAGTCCACGCCGTCGACGGTCATCTTGTCGTAGTTCGAACTCGACCAGGTGATGGTCGCGGTGTAGGTGTCGCCATCCTTCACAATTGTGGTGGGTGAGGCGATGCTTGCGCGCCCTGACCCGCCGGAAAGCGAGACATTCACAGTGTATTCCTGAGAGCCCGCCGTGCCACCGGTCGCGTTCGGGCTCGCACTGCACCCCGCGAAGGGAAGCGCGAGCAGGGCGACGAGAACGCAGGCGATCGCGCGCGCCGCGATGCTTCGGCGCTTCCTGTTTTCCCCCTTGGGAAGAATCGACCGCATGGCGTTACTTCAGTGCGTCGGCGCGTAGATCGACGCCGGCGGATTCGAACACGAGCGTGCGGTCGTACCACTGCTCTTTTCTAATACTCCACGCGGCACAGGCGGTGTCCTCGTCGAGCGCATCAACGGGCACGTCGTAGGTGTACTTGCCTTCCGCGTTTTCCACATAGGGGATGAAGTCGGCCTCGCTCGCGGCGGCAGCCTCGTCGCCCGTGCCCATGAAGAGCTTGCCGTAGCCCGTGCCGGAAAGCGTCATCACGCAGTGCATGGAGCCGTTTTCCACGATGAGCTGGGCGTCCACAATCCTGAACATGTTCGAGCTGGAATCTACGGTGATCGGATAGGTGCCGTCGGCCACCTTGTCGGCGGTGATGGGGGCAGCGCTTGCGCCCTCGGTCGCATCGGCCGCCTGCTCGGTCTTTTCCTGGGAATCGGTATTGCTTGCCTTTGCGCTGTCGCTTGAATTTCCGGCGCAGCCGGCGAGCGAGAACGCGAGAAGCGCCGCCGACAGGGCGAAGACGAGGGTTTTCTTCAACATGGAGGGGTTCCTTTCAATCGCTTCTACCGCCCGCGCCGTGCGGTGGGCGGGCGGGATGCGAATGCAACGGGCATGCGCCGTCGGTCGGGGAAGGCGCATGCCCGTTGCACGGGGACGCGACCGGCGCCCCCGTGCGCGGCGAGTTTACAGCTTGGCGATGGCGTCGTCCACGTGCGAGACGTAGATGTCGTCGACCGCGGCGTTCTGTCCCAGACCCTGGAGCAGGCACGTCACTTCGAAGCCGGCGGCCACGAACTTCGCAGCCCAGCTGTCGGGGTCGGTCTCGTCTGCCATGTCGTTGTTCGCGTGGTCGCCCGCGACCACCATGAACGGCGCGAGCACGGCCTTCTTGTACCCTGCGGCGCTCGCAGCGGCGATAACATCCTCGCAGGTCGGTTCAGCCTCGACGGTGCCGACGAAGAACTGCGTCAAGCCCTCGTTCTTGAACACTTCCTGCATCTTGGCATAGTCGGCGTTGGAATCGGCTTCGGTGCCGTGGCCCATGAGGCACAGCGCCGTCTTGCCGTCGTCGAAGGACGCCATGTTCTCCTTAATGGCTGCGGCCACCTTCTTGTAGTCGTCGTCGGAGGTGAGCAGCGGGTCGCCGAGCGAGATCTTGTCGAACTTGTCGGCGTACTTGTCAAGCTCGTCTTTCACGTCGGCGTATTCCAGGCCAGCCATGAGATGCGTCGGCTGCACGACGATTTCCTTCACGCCGTCTTCCACGCAACGGTCGAGCGCCTCGGTCATGTTGTCGATCGTGATGCCGTCGCGCTTCTTCAGCTTGTCGATGATGATCTGCGCGGTGAAGGCGCGGCGGATGTCGTAGTCCTGCCAGTACTTCTCGCGGATAGCGTCTTCGATGGCGCCGATGGTGATGTGGCGCGAGTCGTTGTAGCTCGTGCCGAAGCTCGTGACGAGAATGACCGGCTTCACGGCCTTCTCCTTTTCGCTCGATTTCTCGGAACTCGCGGAGGTGCTGGAGCAGCCCGCGAGCGCGACTCCGGCGAGCGCGACGGCTCCGGTTGCTGCGGCGCCCATGAAGCCGCGGCGTGACATCTGGTCGGACATGGTTTTCCCTTTCCTCGGTTTGCCGGTCCCCCGGCGACAGTTGCTTATCGGCACAAGCGAAAGAAAAGCGCGCTCGTCCGCAAAGGGATAGCGCGCCTGTTTCTTGCATTCGAAAGGGAAGCGCACTCCTCGGGGTTCACAAGGAGCTAACGCCACGGCGATGCCGTGAGGAAAAGGCGAAGCAGTCTGGCTTGGGGCGCGAGGCGGTTCGCCCGCGCGTCCTACACAGTAATGTCCCTTGCCCAGGATTCCCACCTGGTTCCCTCCGCAAGCCAGCGCGGACTGTGTGGGCGCCGCGCCGGTCGTTTCCTTTTATTCGATTGTCATATGCTCGTTGCCGAAACTACCACTATGATAGTGGGCGTTTGTGGGCGTGTCAAAGCCAGGGCGGGCGGCATTGCGCCTCCTGCCTACGTATTTGCGCCGATTGCCGCTGCGGGCGCCGTGTCTTGCCCGCTGTGCGAAGGGCGGCGTAAACGGTTGCGATGAGAAACGGGAAGGGAAGGCTCGGATGATTCATATCGTTGGCGCAGGTTCGGGCGCCGCCGACCTTGTCACGCTGCGCGGGGCGCGTCTTCTGCGCGCGGCCGACGTGGTCGTTTGGGCGGGGAGCCTTGTGAACCCCGAGCTGCTCGCCGAGTGCAAGGAATCCTGCGTCGTCTACGACAGCGCGCACATGACCTTGGAGGAAGTGCTCGACGTGATGTGCGCGGCGGATGCGCGGGGCGAGGAAGTGGTGCGCCTGCACACGGGCGACCCGTGCCTGTACGGCGCCATCCAGGAGCAGATGGACGCGCTCGACGCGCGCGGCGTGGACTACGAGGTGGTGCCCGGCGTGTCGAGCTTTTGCGGTGCCGCGGCGGCGCTTCGCCAGGAATACACGCTGCCGGGAATCAGCCAGTCGGTCGTGATCACGCGGCTTTCCGGGCGCACCCCCATGCCCGCGGGCGAGGGCATGCGCACCATGGCGGAAAGCGGCTCGACTATGGTCATCTTCCTGAGCTCGGGTATGCTCGCCGAGCTTTCCGCCGAGCTTTTGGCCGCGGGCCGCAGCTCCGACGAGCCGGCGGCGCTCGTGTACAAGGCGACCTGGCCTGAGGAGCGCGTGGTGCGATGCACAGTGGGCACGCTCGCCGATGCGGGCGCGCGAGAGGGCATCGACCGCACGGCGCTCGTGGTGGTGGGCTTCATGGCGCACGGCGCGCTGGGGCTCGAGTCGTGCATCATCGCGCTCGGCGCCGCCGGCATCATCATGCTCATCTCGGGCGAGAGCATCGAGGAAGCGCTGTCGAACGTGGAGTGGACCACGCTGTCGTTCTTCGCCGGCCTGTTCGTCATCGTGGGCGCGCTGGCCGAGACGGGCGTCATCGGCATGTTGGCGAACGGGTTGATCGACATGACCGGGGGCAACGTGTTCATCACCATGTTGGTGCTGCTCATCGGCTCGGCCGTGATTTCCAGCTTCCTCGACAACATCCCGTTCGTGGCCACGATGATCCCCATCCTACTGGCCATGGAAGCCACCGGCATGGACGTCACGCCGCTGTGGTGGGCCGTGTCGCTGGGCGCCTGCCTGGGCGGCAACGGCACGCTCATCGGCGCAAGCGCGAACGTGGTGCTGTCCGACATCAGCAAGAAACATGGCTACGAGATATCGTTCGCCACCTTCTTCAAAACCGGCTTCCCCATCATGCTGCTCACCATCTTGATCGCCGGCGTGTACCTGGTAGTAAGGTTCCCCCCTGCGTAGGATGAGGAGGGAGGGTGGCTGTTACG